>CAXACF010000096.1:0-6562 GCA_963967125.1 uncultured Rhodobacterales bacterium
ATGGGTCAGGCCCCTGCTGGTATCTACGAATTGGGCGGTCCAGACGTGGAAGCATTTGCTGAACTCATGGCACGTATGAAATCGGTCATTCAACGTCGTCCACTTACACTGTCTTTGCCAAAATTTGTCGCGTGGTGCGTGGCCTTTGGTGCAGATATGGCTCAGGCGATTACATTTGGATTGTTTACAAATTCGATCCTAACACGTGATCAGTTGAAGCAATTGCAAAACGACAATATTGTTGCGGATGATGCAAAAACATTGGGTGATTTGGGAATTGAAGCCACATCGATGGCGTCGATTTTGCCAGATTATTTGTGGTGCTATCGCCCGTCTGGTCAGTATGCCGCCATCAAAAATTCTGCCAAGAATTTGAAATCGTCATAACACATGATCGCGGGCATTGTTTCGCTGTGCTTGGCCTATGTGCTAAGCCAATTTTTCCGCAGCTTTTTGGCCGTTTTAACAGGTATCTTGGGGCAGGACATTGGTGTCACACCCGATGATCTGTCAACAGCATCGGGCCTTTGGTTTCTGTCCTTTGCATTGATGCAAATTCCCGTGGGTGGTGCATTGGATCGGATTGGTCCGCGCCTAACGTCGGCCGTGTTGTTTTTGATCGGCGGCGCAGGGGGTGCAGCCCTGTTTGCCGTGGCGCAATCTGCATTACACGTAAAACTGGCGATGTTGCTGATTGGCATTGGATGTTCCCCTGTTTTGATGGCGTCCTACTATATTTTTGCGCGCGTGTATTCCCCCAGAATGTTTGCCACACTAGCGGCAACAACTATCGGTGTTGGGTCTATTGGAAACTTGGCCGGATCCGTGCCGCTGGTTTGGGTTGTGCAAAGTTATGGGTGGCGTGAAACGCTGTGGGGCTTGGCCATCGTCAGTGCGTTGATTGCAATTGCTGCATTCTTATTTGTGCGTAACCCTCCAAAGGTTGAGAGTGCACAGGTTGGTCGGTTTAGCGATCTGTTGAAAATGCCAGTTCTGTGGTTGATCATTCCGCTTGTGTTTGTGAATTACCTGCCCGTCGCGGCATTGCGCGGTTTATGGATTGGCCCGTATTTGGTGGATACGTACGGTGCAAATGCAACTCAGGTTGGCAATGCCAGTATGATGATGAGCCTTGCAATTATCGCGGGGACATTTGCCTACGGCCCATTGGACCGTGTGTTTGGATCAAGGAAATGGGTCATCTTTGCTGGGAATGTGATTGTGCTAATTGCGCTGGTCGCATTGCTATTATCGGGTGATTTCAGTTTCAGCTGGGCCGTGACCCTATTTACCGCCATTGGCTTTTTTGGCATGTCGTTTCCGATGATTGTCGCGCATGGCCGTGCATTTGCACCACCGCATATCGCGGGGCGGGGCGTTACATTGATGAATTTGTTTTCAATCAGCGGCGTTGGGTTTTTTCAGGTGGTATCTGGAAAAATGCACGCTGCCCAAATTGCATCAGGAATCACAGGTGCCGCGCGTTATAGCGATATCCTATTGCTGATGAGTGGGCTGATCGCCATTAGTTTGCTGATTTACGCCTTTTCCAAGGATAATTTGGACTAAAAACCCCTAAAAAGGCCCTCACTGCTCTTTCAACGGTGTTTTCCATCGTGTATGCCCCGTGCTGTCCCGTTCAGGGGACGAACCCGTAGTAAAGGAGACCCGATAAAATGGGGTACAAAATCGTTGTTTGTGGCGCGACAGGAAATGTTGGCCGCGAAATGTTGAACATTCTGGCAGAACGCCAGTTTCCAGTGGATGAAATTGCAGCGCTTGCAAGCCGTCGCTCTTTGGGAACGGAAGTAAGCTTTGGTGATAAGACATTGACGACGCAGGACCTTGCTACGTTTGATTTTTCTGGTTGGGATATCGCATTGTTTGCGATTGGTTCATCCGCAACCAAAGAATTTGCACCCAAGGCTGCAGCTGCAGGATGTGTTGTCATCGATAACAGCTCGCTTTATCGGTATGATCCTGATGTTCCCCTGATCGTTCCAGAGGTGAACGCAGATGCGGTAATGGGTTATTCAAAGAAGAACATCATCGCCAATCCAAACTGCTCAACAGCGCAGATGGTTGTCGCGCTGAAGCCCTTGCACGATCGCGCAAAAATCAAACGCGTTGTCGTAAGCACATATCAGTCGACATCTGGTGCAGGTAAAGAAGGCATGGATGAACTTTGGGATCAAACAAAGGCAGTTTACAATCCTGTCAACGAAGTTGAGCCGAAAAAATTCACCAAACAGATCGCCTTTAACGTGATCCCGCACATCGACGTTTTCATGGAAGATGGAAGCACGAAAGAAGAGTGGAAGATGGTGGCAGAGACCAAGAAAATTTTGGACCCTGCTGTTAAAATCACTGCGACTTGTGTGCGGGTCCCCGTTTTCGTGGGCCATTCAGAAGCGTTAAACATCGAATTCGAAGAATTCTTGGATGAGGATGAAGCACGCGACATCTTGCGTGAAGCGCCAGGTATCATGGTCATCGATAAGCGTGAAGATGGTGGTTATGTCACACCGATTGAATGTGTTGGTGATTACGCAACATTCATCAGTCGCATTCGTACAGACAGCACGGTTGAAAATGGTTTGAACCTTTGGTGTGTCTCAGACAACCTTCGCAAAGGTGCTGCACTAAATGCCGTGCAGATTGCCGAAGTATTGGGGCAGAAAGTTCTGAAAAAAGGCTGATCTGTCGTCACCACGTTGATTCCAGTTACATCGCCAATCCTAAGGTATTGGTTTTGTAGCGAAAGATACAAAATACCCCCCCAACGCTCCGATGCGTTGGGGGGTTTTCTTTGTTACCCATTCAGCTAGGGGATGTTGTGCCATTAGGTCGATCATTCCCAAAAGTTAATCGCGCTTTGCGCGTCGAGGTTGAACCGGCCCGGTGCCTCCGACACCGCATCCCTTACCTTGGGCATCGGGTTGGTTCGACATGGTGACAAAATGACCTTCTTTTCAGATATGTTGACGCGATCAAGAACGCCGAATTGGGCGCGTAAGCCCCGTGAAGAGAACGAAATTGACAGTGAAAGCAGCGTTACACGAGAAGAGTTGGAACATTTGTTCGCATATGAATTGCGTGTTGCGAATGCAGATATCCTAAAGCTGAAGGTGTATAATCGTGATGAACGTTATACACCAAAGTCCGACCTGCCAGAGATGAAGAGATGAGCGCCATGCAGCCATGGACGCGAAATAATTACTTCTGATACGGAAGCGATGAATGGTGCAGCACGATCCGCACCTTGCCATCAGAGGCTTTTTTATAGCCGAATGTTTTATCTACGGTTGTGACAACACCATCTTTATTTGTGCAGTGAACATTTCCCATCCAAATCCCGACAGCTCCTTCAATAAAGCTTGCTGCAGTTTCTGACGTTACTTTGCGCCATCCTTTGATTCCAAAGCCGCTATCATCAGGATAGGTGTCATCATGTCCGACAAAATAAGAAAGTGCACCCGTTTTTGTGGTTCTAAAGGTTTGCTCACCGCCACTTAACGTGGGTTTGAATAGAACCGGTCCAAGGTTGTAACCATAGGCAGTGTCTAATACTTCTTCCGCCAAAGTCCGAGCCGCGTCAATCCCGCGATCTTCATATGCCTTGGATATCGCAATCAGTGCATCCCCCCAAGCCACACGTGCAGCTTCCATTTCACTCAGTGTGATTGACATTATCTGTTCCTCTTTTGCTTTGGCTGGGAATGCATTACCACGATGGGTTCAAATGCTCCACCCATTCGAATGACATTGAGACAAGTATGCAGTCCAATCGAATTTCATTCAAATCGTTCATAGAAAATCTCGCGAAATAAACCAATTAGTACGCGGTTTCGCTCAAGGTTCGGATTGGTGATTCAGAGATTAGGGAACCGATATGACTATTGTGACGATGATGGAACGGAAAGAATGCGTCGAGATTGATCAGGCGCAATTGTTTCAGCAATTCAATCTACAGGCGGACCGTGACAGGCACGATCTGATTTTCGATGTTGTTGAGGATATCGCAAGGATCCTGGGCCGCGCAGAAACGCAATATTTGAAAACAGATTACGACAATTTGCGCGAAAGTTTGGATAGTATCGTGACACTGGCTCAAAAATTTGGGTTTGGACATCTATCGCGTGTCGCGAAGGACGTTAAACACTGTGTCGAAGGGAACGATTTTGTGGCTGTGTCATCCACATTTCAGCGGCTTCTTCGCGTTGGTGAACAATCCCTTTTTGCGATTTGGGACATGCCAATCTATTCGTGATTGGCACTTGCAGTTCTATGTTTCTTTAGCCAGTGTTTTAAAAAACCATTCTGACGGGGAAACGCATGGCTGATCTATTCGCGCCAACGGGTGCCGAGGCGATAAAAACATATATATGCACAAAAGAAACTGCCGAGGCCGTGTTAGCCCAACTATCGGACGCCCAACAAAAAACTGCGCAATTCCATGGTTTTGACGGCGGTTTGGGTCAAGCATTGGTTGTGCATGCAGCGGAACAACCCATCGCGCTGTTGGGTATTGGAAACGACGCTGCGCGCAAACGTGGACGCTTTGCATTGGCTGCTGCTGCGGCAAAACTGCCCGATGGTATCTACGAACTCTGCAATGATGATGCGTTGCAGGGTAATGCGGCAGAATTGGTGGGTTGGTTCATCGATCAATATCGTTTTGATCGATACAAAACGATCAAGCGACCTGCACGGCAATTGGTCAAACCTGATTGGGCCGACGCCAATCGTATTGCTGCGATGGTCGAGGCCGAAATCCTGTGCCGAGACCTTATCAATACCCCTGCGGCCGATATGGGACCCGCTGAACTTGCCGATGCAGTTCGGGAACTGGCGGAGCAGCATAAGGCGGAATTTAGCGTGATTGTGGGTGATGAATTACTTGCCCAAAATTTCCCTATGATACATGCCGTAGGGCGCGCCGCAGAGCAAGAGCCGCGATTGATTGACCTGAAATGGGGCAGCGCAGGGCCAAAGGTTACCTTGGTCGGCAAAGGCGTTTGTTTCGATACAGGCGGGTTGGATTTGAAACCGGCCGCCAGCATGGCCCTGATGAAGAAAGATATGGGCGGGTCTGCCAATGTCATTGCACTGGCACATATGATTATGCGCATGAAATTACCTGTTCAATTACGTGTACTTATCCCTGCTGTCGAAAACGCAGTATCTGGCAATGCGTTTCGCCCCAAAGACATCCTGAATTCACGCAAAGGATTAAGCGTCGAAATCAATAACACCGATGCAGAGGGTCGCTTGGTTCTGGCCGATGCGCTGGCCTTGGCGAGTGAGGATAATCCCGATTTCATTCTGTCCATGGCCACGTTAACGGGCGCTGCACGTGTTGCGGTTGGCCCCGATATCGCACCATTCTTTTCTGGATCCGCGGCATTTTCATCGGCCTTATTGTCGGGATGTCACGATGCACAGGACCCTGTTTGGGAACTGCCATTTTGGGATCCGTACGAGGCGATGATCGAACCCGATATTGCGGATTTGGACAATGCCCCAGCGGGCGGATTGGGCGGCGCAATAACAGCGGCCCTATTTTTGCGCAGATTTGTGAATGATCCCGAAAAATACGCGCATTTCGATATCTTTGCATGGAGCGCGCAAAACGCCCCTGGGCGGCCAAAGGGTGGAAATTCCACTGGTGCACGTGCCGTGTTTGAGGCGTTGCCAAAGTTTCTAAACCTGTAATGGATCGGCGATTTCAGGCATATAATGAACGGGTCGCTGCAATCGATCTGAAACCGTATATCGATCATCATAATTTTGTACATCCTGAACGCCTCCAGATTGCTGTGCCAATATGTGATTTGCTGGATCAGCCAAACGGAGATCGACAGCGACAATTCCTTTATGGAGCCTCCGTTGATGTGTTTGAGGATGTCGCAGGCTGGGCTTTTGTGCGTCAGCACTCGGATGGATATGTCGGGTATGTGAAATCTGCCTCACTGGGCAGCTATTCTGCCCCAACTCATTATGTCACAAACGTTTTGACGCACTGCTATCGTGACGCGAGTTTCAAAAGCCCTGACTTAGCACTGCTACCCATGCAGTCCCATATTAGGGTGCATGACCATAATGAGCGCTTTGCCAGAACTGACTTGGGTTGGATCCCTTTGACTCATTTGAAACCGCTTACTGAAAAGGCCCCAGACATTGTGACAGAGGCGCGAAAATTTCTGGGGGTGCCATATTTGTGGGGTGGTAATTCGGCATTGGGGATTGATTGTTCCGGGTTGGTTCAAGTTGCATGCACTGCCTGCGGGATCAAAGCACCCGCCGACAGCGATTTACAACGCGCAGCGTTGGGCGAAGATGTCCAAGGGGACATGAAACGCGGAGATTTATTGTTCTGGAACGGACATGTTGCTTTGGTCCATGATGCAGGTCACATATTGCATGCGAACGCACATGCGATGACTGTCACATTGGAACCGATCAATGACGCCATCAAAAGAATTGAAAACTCTGGGGATGGTCCCATCATTGCCCACAAACGACTGAAAGGATAATTTGTGTCTGACCCATTTTTCCAACC
>CAXACF010000097.1:0-6490 GCA_963967125.1 uncultured Rhodobacterales bacterium
TGCGTGAATTCGTTGCGCGGTAACAAACGTTCCCCAATTCCAATGGAGCGCTGGCCGTGATCCTCGGTGATGTCCGAACAACTCATGCTTGGGCCCTTCGCTGAGCTTCGCCTGCGGCTGTCGCCTGTCCAGGTGTCGAGGGTTTCGTAAGTCGGTCAAATACGACTTCAGACACCTTTGTGAACATCAGGTAATATGTCAGCAGGGCTAGGAAATACCGCATCCGCCAATCGGAATGCGGATAATCGGTAAAGCGTGCAGTTTTGGACCCACCCAATTCGCGTGCCCAATACACAATATCCTCAACCCCCAAAAGAAACAAAAGCGGTGTGGCCTTGATCAAGACCATCCATAAATTCCCAAGTCCAGGAAGCGCATAGACCCACATTTGTGGCACAGTGATACGCCAAAACACCTGCGATGATGTCATACCGTATGCGTATGCTGTTTCCTGTTGTGCATAGGGTACGGCACGCATCGCGCCAAACAAAACATTGGCAGAAAACGCCCCAAACACAATTGCAAATGTAAAGACCGCAAGCGCAAATCCATAGGTTTCATGTATCCATTGTGGCGCACTGCTCAGGGGCAGTTTCGCGGCCTGGCACACGACGAAATCATTCCCCTGTCTAATCGGTTCGCTCCAATCTGGGCAGAGTATTTTATGACGGGACCATTCCAAAAATTGGTCCAACGCGATAACGAAAAACATAAAAAACGCAATTTCAGGGACACCACGCACGATGGCGATGTAGGTGCGTCCAAACAGGCTGAACAAGAAAAATTTTGAACGCGCGGCCATTGCGCCCACAAAACCAAATCCCAAGGCACAAGGTGCCGTAATTCCAAGTAATAAAAGCACCGTCAAAAAGGACCAATAAAACCCCATGTGTTTTGGTGTTGTGAGGTAACACAACATCCATTGGAATTGGCCTAGGCTGTCAGGGTCGGTGCAAAATTCGAACATATCGTGGATCAAATAAAAATGCGGCACGCAGAACGCGTGCCGCAAAAATGTGTTGTGATTAGAACTGGCCTGATGTTGGCAACCATTCGCCAATCAGAACGTTCAATGTGCCATCTGCTTTCATTTCACGGATCGCTGCTGAGAATTTTTCACGAAGTTCCGCATCAGATTTACGGAAGCCCATGCCAATTCCACCGCCGATGTATACATCGTCACCAGAGAAGGACATGTCGCTGCTTTCAACGACGATTGGCTCCAAGTATGCTTTGTCCGCCAAAACTGCATCGGCTTCACCTGAACGCACCGCTGCGATTGTTTCTTCTGGTGTTGCGAATTCTAGCAATGTCGCACCGCTTGATGCGATGTATGATGCTTGAATTGTGCTTGCTTGTGCGGCGACAACGGCGCCAGACAAATCACCAGAGAAGCTGGATAGTGTTGCGTAGGCTGATGCATCTGGCAATGTGTATTGCTCAGAAAAATCAATTACCTCCATACGCTCGGCAGTTACTGACATACCTGCGATGATTGTATCATAGTTACCTGACAGTAGGTTTGGAATGATGCTGTCCCATTCGTTTGTAACCCACTCGCACTTCAACTCAGCGCGTGCGCATAATTCGTCGCCCAATTCACGTTCAAAGCCTGCAACTTCACCATTGTCGTCAATGAAGTTGTAGGGAGGGTAGGCGCCCTCGGTTCCCATACGGACGACCGAGTGGCCATCCGCCATTGCAAATGTCGCGCTTAGGACCAGCGCAGTTGTACCCAAAACGATTGATTTCATTTTCTGTCTCCCAGATTGTTTGAGTTTAATCGATTGACCCCAAGAACTCTTTCAGGCGTTCTGATTTAGGCGCGCCAAACAGCTCTTTTGGATTTCCTTCTTCTTCGATACGGCCCTGATGCAAAAAGATAACGTGATCGGATACATCACGGGCCATATTCATATCGTGCGTCACGATAATCATTGTGCGCCCTTCGTCCGCTAAGCCTTTGATAACACGGATCACCTCTTGTTCCAATTCTGGATCAAGTGCTGATGTCGGTTCATCAAACAACAGTGCCTCTGGCTCCATACACAACGCACGTGCGATGGCGGCGCGCTGCTGTTGTCCACCTGACAACTGGGCAGGATAGACATCACATTTGTCGCCGATGCCAACCTGCGCCAGATACTTTCGCGCCGCGGCCTCAACTTCTTCCTTATCGCGTTTTAGAACACTAACAGGGGCTTCCATCACATTTTCCAAAATTGTCATATGTGACCACAAATTAAATTGCTGGAATACCATGGACAGGTTTGTGCGAATCCTTGTGATTTGCTTTTGATCTGCGGGACGTCGCGCCGATCCTGATGTCCACTTTACAGGTTCGCCTTTGAATAAAATTTCGCCCTCTTGGCTGTCCTCTAACAGGTTACAGCACCGCAACAATGTTGATTTACCAGAACCGGAGGAGCCGATTAGCGAAATCACATCGCCGCGATGGGCCGTAACATCAACACCTTTTAATACCTCTAAATCACCGTAGGCTTTATGCAAATTTGTAATTTGAATGACGGGGGTAGGCAGGTTCACGTGATTCTCTGTATCGTATTTTGATCAAATCTTAGGACAGGATATTCCGCACAACAACACCCATACACCAACCAAGGTTGCGGAACAATTTTGGGAACATTAGGGATGTTCAAATAAATTGCAAGGCGAACTTGGGGTAAGCACGTCAAGATAGTCCTGTTTCGCGATTTTGATAATCCCACGTATCCCAAGTACGTCAGAGTCTGAGGGGGGCAATGCGTTTAGCGCATTTCGCGCGGCATAAAAAATAGTCTGCGCATCAAAACGCGTTGCACAAATATAGGGCAATGCTGGGGTTGGGGATGTCCAGTGGATAACACGCAAAGTGCTGGCGAGTTCGGTTTGATATCTGCACATCAGTGCCCAAGTATGCGCATCGATGGCGGCAAAATCAGCCAGTTTTTTCGAAACAGCCTGCGCCGAATTAATATGAGCATGAGTTTGCAACCCGCTGCTTGGGCGCATCTCTGCGTATTCCATTTCGGCGATGATCGCGGCCCAACCTGATTGCGATAAGGCTTCATTATATGCGATGCGTTTTTCGGCAAGGTCGCCAAATTCGCGTATCTTGCTATCCGCATGGACGATCACGACACTTCGATAATAACCTGGGGGACATCCCTTTAATCCATAATCAGGTGTGCCCACCAACTGCACGCGATCATGGAGGAATGTGCGATAGGGCATGCCGCAGGTCTGCCCAAACAGCAAATCATCAGATTGCCAAAACGATGCTATATCATCGGGGCTGCTCAGACTTTCGGGACCAAACCCCAAATTCGCACGAATTTCGGCCCAAAGCCGATGATGCGCGTCCCGTAATTCCGGACGATCATACATCGGCAGGCCCGCAATCATATCAGCCAACCTTTTGACGCGCTTTGGCGCTGTCCACGTCTGTAATGCCCAGCAGACTTGCCACCAGTCGGATCAATGCGTCTTCTTCTGCATCCCGCTCTCCATCGGCAAGTGCAATTTTCCACAGCGCTTCAATCACGGCCAGACGCTCTTCATAGGCCACGCATTCTTTGATCGCACGGGTGAAACGCACAGTGTCAGGCGCCTCTGTCTCTAACGCCTCGCCTTCTTTGCGCAACGCTTCTGCATCAGCTTCTGTAAGGGCGTAGCGTGTCGCAAGCACACGATCAATGTTGGTAACCTCGACACTTGCATAATCTCCATCGGATCGGGCCACGCGTACCAAGAGGGCCGCGATCGCCAAACGCGCGTCCGTATCACTAAGTGGTTCTGGTGCGGGCGAAAGTAAGCGGTTTAAAAAATCACCAATCATTCGCCGTCATACCCTTCGACAATGACCATATCGCCTGCGGAAACCTTGGCGCGAATTTCGAATGCCGCGCGATACTCGGGGCTTTCGTAACAGGCGCGCGCTGTTTCAATATCATCAAATTCTAGAACGACTGTTCGCGGACGCACGGTGCCTTCTTCTACGGTTTGTTCGCCGCCGCGCACCAAAAACCGCGCCCCAAATTTTTCAAACGCTGCTGCGTTTGCTTTTCTATATTCTTCGTACACCACGGGGTCCTCGACAGTGACGTGGCCAATCCAATATCCTTTTGGCATTGCGCTTCCTTTCAACTCAGTTTGCCGAAGATATCAGCAATTCGTTTTAACTCATCTGACAAACCAAATGGGGGGTTTACAACGAAAAGTCCAGAACCCACCATTCTGTGACCTTCACGTGCAGGTGGAAAAGTCACCTCGGCGCGCAGCCCATTCGGATGGTTCTTAAGCAGGACGGCCAACATCGGATCATGCGCCCCAGAGGTTAGAACAGGGTACCACAACATGATAATCCCCACGTTCCACTTTTTGTGCAGTTTCGCGATCAGTGGCGGGATCGTTGCATAATCACTTTTGATTTCGTAGCTGGGATCAATCAACAACAGTCCACGCCGTGGGGTCGGGGGGCACAAACTTTGCGCAAGTTGATAGCCGTCTTGTTGGTACACTTTGGCCTTCTTGCCGATCGTGTTTCGTAAGGCGCTCGCTTCTTGCGGGTGCAGTTCTGCCAAATGCATCTGATCCGTCTTACGCAGTAATTCGCGTGCGATCCAGGGTGAACCAGGGTAATGACGCGGTCCAAATGCGTCGCGCACACTATTCAATACGCGCAAATATGGATGATCCGATCCCAATCCCGCTTGGATTAGTTTGTTTTCGATACCCTTTGCAGCCTCACCCGTTTTTTGCGCCGCATCAGAGGCAAGATCATAAAGCGCGCGCCCCGAATGCGTTTCGATGTAACTGATCGGTTTATCCTTGACCGTTAAATAGGCCAATACCCACGCAAGAGCCGCGTGCTTTTGAACATCGGCCAAATTGCCCGCGTGAAAGATATGTTGATAGGACAGCATCCCTAAGATGTGCCAGCGATTAGCGCATTACACAAGTCTGCTGGTATCTTTGGCGGCGCGGACAAAATCCGCGAACAAGGGATGTGGTTCAAATGGCTTGGATTTCAGTTCTGGATGGAACTGAACCCCAATGAACCATGGATGATCTTCCCATTCGACAATTTCTGGCAGGCGACCATCTGGGGACATGCCTGAAAATTTCAGACCCGCTTTTTCCAACTGTTCACGGTAGCGGATGTCAACTTCGTATCTGTGGCGGTGACGTTCCTCGATCGAAGTTGTCCCATAGACTCCTGCAACCTTTGTTCCTTCGCCCAATGACGCGGAATAGGCACCCAAACGCATTGTGCCGCCTTTATCATCGGTGACCTTGCGGGCCACTGTGCGATTTCCTTGGACCCATTCTTTCAAATGATAAACAACAGGTTCAAACCGTTTTTCGCCCGCTTCGTGATCAAATTCTTCTGATCCCGCGTCTTTTAGGCCCGCAACATTCCGCGCCGCTTCAATCACGGCCATCTGCATGCCCAAACAAATCCCAAGGTATGGAATTTTGTGTTCGCGGGCAAATGTGGCAGCTTTGATTTTGCCTTCAGTGCCACGTTCACCAAATCCGCCTGGTACCAAAATCGCATGGAACCCTTGCAGGTAGGGCGCCGGATCCTCTTTATCGAAAATCTCGGCATCTACCCATTCCACGTTCACTTTTACACGGTTTGCCATGCCGCCGTGCGTCAATGCCTCGGCGATTGACTTATAGGCATCTTCAAGCTGTGTATATTTCCCGACAATGGCAACTTTGACTTGGCCTTCTGGGTTGTAAATACGATCTGCTACATCGTTCCAACGCATCAAATCTGGTTTTGGCGCGGGGGCAATGCCAAAGGCGTCCAATACGGCTTGATCCAAACCTTCACGGTGATAGGCCAGCGGCGCTTCGTAAATAGATTTTAGGTCCTGTGCTGCGATAACGCTGTCTTTGCGCACATTACAGAACAGCGCCAATTTTTCGCGTTCTTTTTCAGGAATTGGTCCCTCTGAACGGCAAACCAGAATATCTGGTGCCAAGCCGATTGAACGGAGTTCTTTGACCGAGTGCTGTGTGGGTTTTGTTTTCAACTCGCCTGATGCATTGATAAATGGCAAAAGGGTAAGGTGCATGAAAATACACTGACCGCGCGGTTTATCCTGTGCAAACTGGCGGATGGCCTCGAAAAATGGCAAGCCTTCGATGTCACCAACGGTGCCGCCGATTTCACACAGCATGAAATCCACTTCATCTTCACCGATCGAGATGAAATCTTTGATCTCATTCGTAACATGCGGGATCACCTGAATGGTTTTTCCCAAATAATCGCCACGACGTTCCTTTTCCAATACATTGGAATAGATCCGACCAGATGAGATCGAGTCGGTGTTGCGCGCTGCGACACCCGTAAATCGTTCATAGTGGCCAAGGTCCAAATCTGTTTCCGCGCCGTCATCGGTTACGAACACCTCACCATGTTCAAATGGGCTCATCGTTCCTGGGTCAACGTTTAGGTAGGGGTCCAATTTACGAAGAC
>CAXACF010000098.1:0-6468 GCA_963967125.1 uncultured Rhodobacterales bacterium
GTGCGCCCAGGGCATTATTTGGAGTTCTTCGCGGAAATTGATTTGTTGGGCGCGCTTTCGGCCTGTCCAGGCGGGGATTGTTCGTCTGAACATTCCAGCGACGTTGCCGCCTGTTATCCATTGTTGGTTGAGGTTTTCGCCCCAACCAATGAGGCGCTTGATGGTTGGATGTCCCCGCCCGTCAGTGGATATGATGGGTCACACGGGCGCGATTAACGCCCGTGGATATAATGCAAACTGTCAAATTCTGATCGCCATTTGGCGACGTCTGCTGCCATGCCTGTAGGATCATTTGCGCGCAGGGCGTCGTTGATCAATTGTGCAAGGCGCGGCATGTGTTCAGGGGTCATGCCCCATCGGACCAATTCGGGTGTTCCGATGCGCAATCCGTTCATATCGCCCTCAACCGTCTCAATCGGCAAACCGATCCCACAGGCAAGAAACCCAGCCTGCCTTAGGGTTTTTGACGCCGCTTGTCCGCCGCCATAGCCCGCAGCGCGGATTGCGAATTGATGGGAGGATGTGGGCCCTGTTGCAGTTTCAAATACGGGCATGCCCAGATTTTGCATCTCTGCCGCTAAAGCCTGCGCTGTATCAACCATGGCCTTGGCATAGGCCTGACCGTGATCACGCCAATCCAGCATGGCGATTGCAAGCGCTGCTGATTTTGCCACATCAAAGTTTGCTGTCATTCCAGGAAAGGCGATGTGATCCAGCGTTTCTGCAATATGCGCATCATTCGTGACAATCAGGCCAGCGGGTGGACCGCCCAGCGATTTATAGGTGCTCATCGTCATGATGTCGGCCCCTTGGGACAGGGGGTTATCCCATGCGCACCCTGCGATAATCCCGCATTGATGGGCGGCATCAAACAGGGTCTTTGCGCCGATGCTCTTTGCAATTTCTGCGATCTGCTGAACGGGATGGGGTTCCAAATTCAAACTGCCGCCAATGGTGATGAGTTTCGGGCGTACCTGCTGCGCCAGTTTTGCTAACCCGTCGACATCAACCGTGTATCCATCCGCCAAAACGGGGGCGTGATGGATATTCAGTCCAAATAACCCCGCACAGCCTGCCTGATGGTGTGTCACATGCCCCCCGATTGAGGCAGGGGGGACAATTATATCATCACCAGGCTGACACAGGGCCATGAATGCATATAGGTTTGCAATCGCACCTGATGGCACCCGAATTTCGGCATATTTCGCCTGAAACACCTCGGCACACAGCTCGGCGCAAATGACTTCAATCTGCTCAATTGCCTCTAAACCCATTTCGTATTTGTCACCCGGATATCCTAAGGATGGGCGTGTCCCGATACCACTGGACAACAGTGCTTCGGCACGTGGGTTCATAACGTTGGTGGCAGGGTTAAGGTTGAAACAATCGCTTTCGTGGATTTGGCGATTTTCTTCGGCCAACGCCTCGATCTGGTTTGCAATGTCGGCAGAAGCGGCCGCCGCAGTTTTTGCAGCCACATCCTGAATGTAACGTTCGCAATTTTCAGGCACCCAAGGGCGATGATTTAGATTAGGCAAAAGCGGCCTCCAATGCGATTTCTACCATGTCGCCAAAGCTTTGTTCACGTTGATCGGCGGGCAGGGCTTCGCCTGTTTGTAGGTGATCTGAAACGGTTAGAACGGCCAAGGCACGCCGCCCATAGCGTGCGGCAAGGTTATAAAGCTCGGCCGCTTCCATCTCGACCCCCAGAATGCCGTGGCGCGTCATTTGTTCGTTCAGGTCTGGGCGTTCATCGTAAAATACGTCGGATGAATAAATCCCGCCCACATGCGTTTTTGCGCCTTTGGATTTTGACGCGTCAACCGCGGCGGACAACAATCCGTAATCTGCGCAAGGGGCAAAGTTGATTTCTTTGAATATGCCAGCTGACGGCGTGTTGATTGAGGTTGCGGTCATGGCCAAGATAACATCGCGGATGCCCACCTGTGGCTGCATCCCGCCACATGACCCGATGCGGATCAGGGTTTGTGCATCATAATCGCGGATCAATTCATTCACGTAAATCGACAGCGATGGCATGCCCATGCCCGAACCATGGATGGTCACTGGGTTTCCGCGATAGGTGCCTGTGTATCCCAACATGCCGCGCACCTGATTGACCAGTCGCGCGTCGGTTAAAAAGTTCTCTGCGGCCCATTTCGCCCGCAATGGATCACCGGGCATCAAAACGGTTGGGGCGATGTCGCCTTTTTCGGCGCCGATGTGAATTGTCATGGTGAAATCCTATCGTTGGTATTTTATGAAGGCGGTCAACTGACCAATGCGGTCATAGAGGTGACGCGCTGTTGTGTTGAAGTCTTGGGTCATCCAGTACACGCTGGGGGTGCCATTGTCGTCTGCGGCCCTATACACTGCCTCGATCAATTTACGGCCCACGCCCGTTCCGCGTACAGATGGATCGGCATAAAGATCCTGAAGATAGGTGACGTCCTCGGCCCGCCAATTATGGGCGTGAAAGATATAATGCACCAATCCGATCAGACGGCTATCGGCCTCGGCGACGAATGCGTTTTGATGTGCACGCGCTGGGTCGATCAGACGCGCAAATGTGGTGTGATAAATATCATCATCCAACACAGTTTCGTAAAACGCCAAATACCCGCGCCATAGCGCGGACCATTCGTTAAAATCTGATTGGTGGAGCGGTCGAATCTGTACCATAAAAAAACACCCCCTGTTGCCTGCGCAAACGTTAGGGGGCGTTTAGATAAATTACCAGAGGCGAGTTTTATTCGGCGGCGATTGCCTCTGGGTCAGCCAATGTAACGATGTCGGACATGATCATGTTCAATTCAAAATCTTTGGGCGTGTACACGCGGGCAACACCCATTGCCAACAAACGTTTGGCATCCTCGTCCGGGATAATGCCGCCAACGATCAACGGAATGTGGCCCAATCCAGCATCGCGCTGTTTTTGCAAAACTTCCTCGACAAGGGGCAGGTGGCTGCCCGATAGGATGGACAGGCCAATCACATGCGGTGCTTTTTCACGCGCAGCTTCGATGATTTGATCGGGGGTCAGGCGGATGCCTTCATAACTGATGTCCATGCCACAATCGCGCGCGCGGAATGCGATCTGTTCGGCGCCGTTTGAATGTCCATCCAATCCAGGTTTCCCCATAAGAAAGGACAAACGGCGGCCCAACTTATCGCTGACTGCATCAACGGCATCGCGGATGTCATCCAACCCTTCGGTTTTGTTGGATACACCGCGTGAAACGCCCGTTGGTCCACGGTATTCGCCAAATACGCGACGCATTTCTGCGGCCCATTCACCCGTCGTGACGCCCGCTTTTGCCGCCGCGATTGAGGGTTCCATTACACTGTCACCTGGTTGTGCTGCTGCACGTAATGCGGAGAGTGCGCTGCGCACGGCATCCTGATCCCGATCCGCACGCCATGCATTCAGGCGTTCGATTTGATCCGCCTCGACCGCAGGGTCAACAACCATGATGCCACCGTCGCCAGTGGTCAGCGGGCTTTCTTCGCCGTTGGTGAATTTGTTCACGCCCACAACAATGGTTTCATTGCGTTCGATCTTGTTTAGGCGATCCGCGTTGCTATCGACCAAACGTGATTTCATGTATTCAATGGATTGGATTGCGCCGCCCATGCCCTCAAGGTTGCTCAGCTCATGACGCGCACCTTCTTTTAGGGCTTCGACCTTGGCATCAACGGCGGGGTTGCCATCAAACAGGTCCTCGTATTCCAACAGGTCTGTTTCAAACGCCATGATCTGTTGCATGCGCATGGACCACTGTTGATCCCATGGGCGGGGAAGGCCCAAGGCCTCGTTCCAGGCAGGAAGTTGAACCGCACGTGCGCGCGCCTTTTTTGATAGGGTTACGGCCAACATTTCGATTAGAATACGGTAAACGTTGTTTTCAGGCTGCTGTTCTGTCAGGCCAAGTGAGTTCACCTGAACCCCATAGCGGAACCGACGATGGCGTGGATCGGTGACGCCATAGCGTTCGGTTAGGATTTCGTCCCACAAATCCACAAAGGCGCGCATTTTGCACATTTCGGTCACGAAACGGATGCCTGCATTCACAAAGAATGAAATGCGTCCGCACAGCGCGGGGAAATCCTCGGGCGCGACGCGGGGTTTTAATTCATCCAGAACCGCAATCGCCGTTGCCAGTGCATAGGCCAGTTCCTGTTCAGGTGTCGCACCAGCCTCTTGCAAGTGATAGGAACACACGTTCATCGGGTTCCATTTCGGTACGTTTTTATAACAATACTCTGCCACATCCCCGATCAGTTTTAGGGATGGTTTTGGGGGGCAGATATATGTACCGCGACTTAGGTATTCTTTGATCAGGTCATTTTGAACGGTTCCCTGCAGCGTTTTGATATCTGCGCCTTGTTCTTCGGCCACAGCAATATAAAGGGCCAACATCCATGGGGCCGTTGCGTTGATCGTCATGGATGTGTTCATTTGTTCCAGCGGAATTTCATCGAACAGTGTGCGCATATCGCCCAAGTGGCAGACAGGAACACCCACTTTGCCAACCTCGCCGCGGGCAAGGGTATGGTCACTGTCATACCCTGTTTGTGTAGGAAGGTCGAAGGCCACAGACAAGCCTGTCTGACCCTTGGCCAAGTTAGCACGATAGAGCGCGTTTGAGGCCTTGGCGGTTGAGTGGCCGGCATAGGTTCTGATTAGCCAGGGGCGGTCTTTTTGCGCTTGCGACATCGAATCCTCACATAAGTAATAAAATTACGTTTTAAGTTAGATATGCGAAATTATATGGCTTTGTCAATTCGCCGCGCTGCGGCGTGGTTAGATTTCTGTCTGATCACTGATCGGGGTGTACGGAAATTATACTTTGTATCGGTGAAAAAAAAGGTTTTGGGGCTTTGGCCCCGAAATGTAGCGCAGTGGTTGTGCACCAAAACACCTGATTGAAATTTGAATGCATGATCGTCGTTAACATTAGGTTTGCAGCGTAATGCTTCCATATTCTGCGATTGCTCGGTTATAAAATTACAAAATGCTGCAGAAAAACGTTGCATTATTACTTTGATATCTTTAGCAATCAATGGAAATCGCGATTCTGCGATGCGGCGAAATAACAGAATAGGAGGATCAAATGGCCTTGGATACGAACGCTGGTCTTGTGCAATACGACGCACCCGAGAAAGATCTTTATGAAGTAGGTGAAATCCCTCCGATGGGGTATGTGCCAAATCAAATGTACGCATGGACGATCCGTCGTGAACGTCATGGTGAACCTGACAAAGCGTTTCAAGTCGAGGTTGTTGATACCCCAAAACCAGATAGCCACGAAGTTTTGGTTTTGGTTATGGCCGCAGGCGTGAATTACAACGGTGTTTGGGCGGGCCTTGGTGTTCCGATTTCCCCATTTGACGGGCATGGCGCAGACTACCACATTGCGGGATCTGACGCCTCTGGGATCGTTTGGGCCGTTGGCGACAAAGTGCGCAATTGGAAAGTGGGCGACGAGGTTGTGATCCACTGTAACCAAGATGACGGTGATGATGAGGAATGTAACGGCGGCGATCCGATGTATTCAACATCACAGCGTATCTGGGGATATGAAACACCTGATGGATCATTCGCCCAGTTCACGAACGTTCAGGCACAACAGTTGTTGCCGCGTCCAAAACACCTAACATGGGAAGAAAGCGCGTGTTACACACTGACGTTGGCGACCGCGTACCGTATGCTATTTGGTCACCATCCACATGAGCTTAAGCCAGGCCAGAACGTTTTGGTTTGGGGTGCCTCTGGTGGTTTGGGATCATACGCGATCCAATTGATCAACGCGGCAGGCGGCAATGCGATTGGCGTGATTTCTGATGAAAGCAAGCGTGACTTTGTCATGAACTTGGGCGCTAAAGGCGTGTTGAACCGCAAGGATTTCAACTGCTGGGGACAGCTGCCCACAGTGAACACACCCGAATATGCCGAATGGTTCAAAGAGGTGCGCAAATTCGGCAAGGCGATTTGGGACATCACGGGCAAGGGCAACAATGTTGACATGGTGTTTGAACACCCTGGTGAATCCACGTTCCCCGTATCAACATTTGTCTGTAAAAAAGGCGGCATGGTTGTGATCTGTGCGGGCACCACTGGGTTCAACTGTACCTTTGACGTGCGTTACATGTGGATGCATCAAAAACGTCTACAGGGCAGCCATTTTGCTCACCTGAAACAGGCCGCATCTGCGAACCGGTTGATGGTGGAACGCCGCTTGGATCCGTGCATGTCAGAAGTGTTTCCATGGGCTGAAATTCCAGGCGCGCACATGAAGATGATGAACAACCAACACAAGCCAGGCAACATGTCCGTTTTGGTGCAATCTCCACGCACGGGCTTGCGTACACTTGAGGATGTGTTGGCAGGATAATCCCCTCTGGCGCTTTGACATGCCGCGCAGTAGTGTCGCGGCATGACACTTCCTGCGGTAACCTTCTCTGACG
>CAXACF010000099.1:0-6445 GCA_963967125.1 uncultured Rhodobacterales bacterium
GTTGCAGTGGTTAAAAAAGGAAGAGGCCCCACGTTTCTTGGGTAAACTTTTGGCGGTCGGATCTGCGGCGACATTGGTGGCCTATGGGCTGATCGTATTGGGGTGGAAGGCGCTGGATCTAAGCTATAATTTTGTCTAACTCATCTCGGGCGGAGCAACGGTCGCGATCGCGGTTTTCTGTTTGATTACCTATCCCCAGTTTGAGGCCCCAACCCCACAGCGCAAACAAATGGTTCTGCGCAAACGCTATTGGCTTTATTATGCATTGCAATTCATGGCAGGCGCGCGGCGTCAGATCTTTTTGGTGTTCGCAGGCTTTATGATGGTCGAGCGATTTGGGTTTGACGTGCACGAAATCACGGCGCTTTATCTGATCAACCTGGTGATTAATATCGTGGTTGCACCCTTTATTGGACGTGCGGTTGGCCATTTTGGTGAAAGGCGCGTTTTGAATTTTGAATACATCGGTTTGACGATTGTATTTGGCGCATATGGCGGCATCTATTTCTTTGGCTGGGGCGTGATTTTGGCCTCAATCCTCTATGTGCTTGACCATATCTTTTTTGCGATGGCATTGGCGATCAAAACGTATTTCCAAAAAATTGCCGACCCTGCTGATATTGCGCCCACCGCGGCGGTGGCCTTTACAATCAATCATATCGCGGCCGTATTCCTGCCTGCAGGTCTGGGCTACATCTGGTTGGTGTCGCCTGGCGCGGTCTTTGTGATTGCAACGGGAATGGCCTTTACCTCTTTCCTATTGTCGCTCTTGATCCCGCGCAATCCAGCAGAGGGGAATGAAACCGTGTTGACCTGGGCCAATTCGGCGCCTAAGGCGGCATAAAACAGTACAAGGATTTATCATGACAACCTTTACCGCCCTGACCACCGTTGATGGAAAAGAGGCCGCCTATGCCCTGTCAGAGGCGATGGAGCGCATGGATCCTGAACCCTTGGGTGTGGGTGTTTTTGAACTTGAGGATGGATCAGGGCTTTGGGAAATTGGGGGGTATTTTACCGAAAAACCCGATTTGGCCGCCCTGATGCTGTTGTCCGTGGCCTTTGGTGCAGGCGAATTTGCCATATCAGAAGTGCCCGAGACTGATTGGGTTGCGAAGGTAAAGCGCGAATTGCAGCCTGTCGTTGCAGGGCAGTTTTTCGTTTACGGGTCACATGACGCGGATAAGGTTCCGACGGATTGCGAACCGCTGTTGATTGAGGCCGCGATGGCCTTTGGCACTGGGCATCATGGCACGACATTGGGATGTTTGCGTGCGCTGGATCGATTGGCAGGTCAGGGGTATGTTGGGCAAAACGTGGCTGACATTGGGTGCGGAACGGCGGTTTTGGCCATGGCGGCAGCGCGCATTTGGCCCAATCCTGTTATTGCCAGTGATATTGATGAGGTGGCCGTTGACGTGGCCCGTGCAAATGCCGCGGCAAATGATTTGACGGATCGTGTGATCTGTGTCGAGGCCGCAGGGTTTGATCATCCTTCTCTGCATGATGCAGCCCCCTTTGATTTGATTTTCGCAAATATCCTAAAAGGCCCACTGATCGAATTGGCACCTGACGTGGCTGCACATGCGGCGTCAGGGGGATATGTAATCCTATCTGGTTTGCTGGTGGAACAGGCCGAGGATGTGACTGCAGCCTATGTTGCAAATGGACTTACGCTGGCTCACCGCGAAGATATTGGGGAATGGTCAACGCTGACCTTGCAAAAATAGTCTTGCATAAAAAAGGGCCGCGTTTGGAAAGACGCGGCCCGCACTCGTTACAAATTTTAAAAATTAAAACGCAGTTTTTTGTGCGACATCTTCGATATCGCCACGGCATAGGCCGATGTCGGTCAGTTCGCGATCTGACAACTTTGACAAAACTGCGCGTGTGCGACGCACGTCGTTCCAGCGTTGGAATGCTTCGAATGTTGTTGCGATGAGACCTTTGCCAGAAACAAAAGCGGCAACTGAGTTTGTGTTGACTGCAGCCATTGCAGAGATCCTTCTATTCAGGGAGATAAGAGAAATTCTGCGGTGCAGCTATTCCTTTGCGTGCATCCTGACTAGCAGGAAAAAATGCATGCCGCCTATGCACTTTTTGCATGACTTATTTTCACCGTTTTTCCCCGTATTTTATGGCGAAAATGACATGTTTTAGGTCGGAAATTTCTGCGTTGCGGCGAAAACGTATTTCGTTTGGTCGCAATTGAGTGTCGGAATTAGAGATTGGCAAGTGTTCTTGTTTTGTGCTAATTGCTAACAAAATGATAAAAAAGGGGACGACATGCGCGTTTTGGGCGTCGATCCAGGATTGAGGAACATGGGATGGGGCGTGATTGAAGCGGTTGGAAGCCGAATCACGCATGTTGCAAATGGGGTCTGTCACAGTTCGGGTGAGGATTTGGCAACGCGGCTTGTATCGCTTTATACGCAAATGACCGATGTCGTTGGTCAATATCAACCTGACGCGGCTGCTGTCGAAAATACCTTTGTGAACAAAGATGGTGTTGGCACGCTAAAATTGGGTCAGGCCCGTGCGATCGCATTATTGGTGCCTGCGCAGGCGGGCATTACGGTTGCGGAATACGCCCCGAACAAAGTGAAAAAAACCATCGTTGGTGTGGGGCATGCGGATAAAGGTCAGATTGATCACATGGTACGCTTGCAATTGCCTGGTGTGAAAATTGCGGGTGCGGATGCGGCGGATGCCTTGGCCATCGCGCTCTGTCACGCCCATTATGCGCGCTCTTCTGGCGCTTGGGAGGCCGCATTGGCAAAAGCACTATGATCGGCAAACTTTCGGGACGTATTGATTATCGCTCTGACGATCACATCCTGCTGGATGTGCGTGGGGTCGGGTACATGGTTTATTGCTCTGATCGCACACTTGCCGCGCTGCCCTCGGTCGGAGAGGCGGTTGCGCTTTATACCGATTTGGTTGTGCGCGAAGATTTACTGCAGTTGTTTGGGTTTCCAACCCTTGTCGAAAAAGAGTGGCATCGTCTGTTGATGTCTGTGCAGGGGATCGGGGCCAAGGCATCACTGTCCATCCTTGGCGCGCTGGGCGCAGATGGGGTAAGCCGCGCAATCGCGCTGGGCGATTGGAATGCGATTAAGGCGGCCAAGGGTATTGGGCCAAAAACCGCACAGCGTGTTGTTATTGAATTAAAGGACAAGGCCCCAACCGTTATGGCCATGGCAGGGCAATCTGCTACCCCCGCTGCCATTACAGATGACGTGATTGAGGCGGACGCACCAGCGCCACAGCCTGCGCCAACACCGCAGCCTGTAGCGGTGCAATCCAATGCTCAGGCAGATGCGCTCTCAGCGCTGCAAAACCTTGGGTATTCACCGTCAGAGGCGGCGGCGGCAGTGGCCCAAGTTATGGCGGATGCCCCTGAAACTGAGACATCGGGTGTCATTCGCGCCGCCCTGAAACTCATGGCGCCAAAGGGATAGTCTATGGAAAGTTCTGATCCGATGATGCGCCCCGAAGCATTACCAGAGGATGCTGATCGCGCCCTACGTCCACAGGCTCTGGACGAATTCACAGGTCAGGCCGAGGCACGGGCAAATTTGCGCGTCTTTATTCAATCGGCCCGCCAACGCGCCGAGGCGATGGATCACACGTTATTTTATGGTCCACCTGGTTTGGGGAAAACCACGCTGGCCCAGATCATTAGCCGCGAATTGGGTGTGAATTTCAAAATGACTTCTGGCCCCGTTTTGGCCAAAGCTGGTGATTTGGCCGCGATCCTCACAAACCTAGAGGCGCGCGATGTGTTGTTTATCGATGAAATTCATCGCCTAAACCCCGTTGTAGAAGAGGTTCTTTATCCTGCGATGGAGGATTTTGAACTCGACCTTGTGATCGGCGAGGGGCCTGCCGCGCGCACGGTGCGGATTGAATTGCAACCCTTTACCCTAATTGGCGCAACAACGCGTTTGGGGTTGTTAACGACACCCCTGCGTGATCGCTTTGGTATTCCAACGCGGCTGCAATTTTACACCGAAGATGAACTTTATCAAATCGTCTCCCGCAATGCCCACAAACTGGGCGCACCCGCGGACGAAGGGGGCGCACGCGAAATTGCACGCCGTGCGCGTGGCACACCGCGCATTGCGGGGCGTTTATTGCGCCGTGTTGTGGATTTTGCGTTGGTTGACGGGGACGGCACCGTTACGAAAACACTGGCAGATCACGCATTAACACGACTTTCCGTAGACGATCTTGGTTTGGATGGCGCGGATCGACGGTACCTGCGCCTTATGGCGGAACATTATTCGGGTGGACCTGTCGGGATTGAAACATTGGCCGCGGCCCTGTCAGAGAGCCGCGATGCATTGGAAGAGGTGATTGAACCCTATCTGTTGCAGCAGGGTTTGATCCAGCGCACCCCGCGCGGACGTATGTTGGCACAGCGTGGGTGGGATCATTTGGGTCTGCCGATGCCAAAGGGGCAAACCGATCTGTTTCAGTAACACACGGCACATCCCCCCTTTGCCATGCCGCGGGAAACCCGATATAGCGCATTGCAAACACAATTCGGAGTGCCGCAGAACATGACGCCCAATGATGTCGAACGCTTTTTTTCACGTTCAGACGACAGTTACTTTTTCGCCCGCTGGGGACGTCCCATCGCACCCATCGCTTTTGGGATCGAAGATCAGTCAATTGCAATGCTAAAGGGCGCGATTGAGGTGACTTGCGCCATGGTGGGTCACCCGATTGCTGAAACGGATCCTGAATTGGGCACGAATTTGATGTTCTTTTTCATCCGCGATTGGGATGAATTGTTGGCCGTTCCTGATCTGGACCGTATTATGCCAAATCTGGATGATTTAGTGGGGCGCCTGCAGGCAGCAGAGTCACAGCAATATCGTTCCTTCCGCTTTGATGATCAGGGCGCGATTAAAGCCTGTTTCGTATTTGTGCGGATGGACAAAGAATTGTCCAAAATGTCGGCCGATGCATTGTTCCTGATGCAGGTGGTGCAATCCTTTCTGGTGTGGTCGGATCGCGCGTTTCAATATCAATCACCCCTTGCGATTGCCCCCAATGGTCATACGGTTCTGCGGGCCGAGGTGGCGGATGTGATACGCGCGGCCTATGATCCCGTTCTGCCCGTGATGGCACAGGATGCATCCCATGCGCTACGCCTCTTTGCCCGTTTGCCAAAGGATGCATGACATGACCCCCCATCGTTTTCCTGTCCGTGTTTATTACGAAGATACCGATCTGGCGGGGATTGTTTATTACGCCAATTATCTGAAATTCATTGAACGCGCGCGCAGCGAATGGGTGCGTGAAATTGGCGTGGATCAACGCGCGCTGAAAGCGGACGGGATCGTGTTTGCTGTGCGCCGTGTCGAGGCCGAGTATATTGCCCCTGCCGTTTTTGAAGATGATTTGATCATTGAAACCACGCCGATTTCAATGACGCCTGCACGTTTGGTGCTGGGCCAATTGGTTCTGCGTCAGGACGTGGTTTTGTTCCGTTCTGAAATCACGTTGGTCGCCTTGGGGGACGGGGGTAAGCCCCTACGCCTACCCGACGCACTTCGGCATGTCGTTGCCGATATGGTGAAATAATACATTCGTGATCGCATATTTGTTGGTTTCTTGCTTTAGTTCGTCTATGGTTCCCAACAAAGAGCCATAAAGGCCAGAATGTGATGAGCAGGATACTATGGAAACACAAGCCCTTGAGTTGGCGCACCAGGTCGATTTTTCGTTCTGGGCGTTGTTTTTGCGCGCAACCCTAACCGTTAAAATTGTGATGCTGATGTTGATCTTGGCCTCTTTTTGGTCATGGTCGATTATATTTCAACGTCACATCAAATACCGTGGCGCGCGCAAAGAAGCCGCGCAGTTTGACCGTGCATTTTGGTCGGGCGAACCGTTGGATGTGCTATATAAAGAATTGGGCAGTTCACCCAAGGGCTATTCGGCAAGTGTCTTTGTCGCGGGCATGACCGAATGGGAACGCAGCCAAAAATCAGATGGTCAGCTGATTGCAGGGGTGCAAAGCCGTGTTGAACGGTCCATGGATGTTGCGGTTCTGCGGGCCTCAGACGATTTGCAATCTGGTTTGACAATCCTTGCCACCATTGGATCGATAGCACCCTTTATCGGGTTATTTGGAACTGTTTGGGGCATCATGAATGCCTTTATCGAAATTGCCGCACAACAAAATACAAACTTGGCGGTTGTTGCCCCAGGGATTGCCGAGGCGCTGTTGGCCACGGGTCTTGGCCTATTGGCTGCCATCCCCGCTGTAATCTTTTATAACAAACTTAGCGGTGATTGTGATCGCATTGTTGCGGGGTATGAAAGTTTTGCGGATGAATTTGCAACGATCCTAAGCCGCGAATTGGACAGCTGACATGGGTGCAGGCGTTATCAAAAGCCAAGGGCAAAAGGGACGTCGCCGCCGTCGCAG
>CAXACF010000100.1:0-6428 GCA_963967125.1 uncultured Rhodobacterales bacterium
CCGACCCTGCCGAACAGCATGCGCTTGGCTTCAGCGACGAACTTGTTGCCGGGCCCGACGATGATGTCTGCGGGCTTGCCCGTGAACAGGCCGAAAGCGAGCGCTGCGATCGCCTGCACACCGCCCAGTGTCATGATGATGTCGGCGCAAGCCACCTGCATGGCATAGAGCACCTCGGGGTGGATACCCTGGCCCTTGTAAGGCGTGGAGCCTTCGCGGTACTGATCACCTTTTCGCTGTTTTCTGGCATCCCGATGGAATTAGAAGAGGCCGCTTGGACATTGGGTTGCAACAGATTGACCGCGTTCATCAAAGTCGTTCTGCCTCTCATTCTGCCTGGTATCACCGCCTCGGCAATTTTTGCATTTGTCATCTCATGGAACGAGGTATTTGCCGCCGCGGTTTTGACTATTGAAAACCGAACGCTGACCGCCTTTTTGCTGCAAAACTTGGATACCTCGGCCCTGCATCTGAAATTCGCGGGCGGCTTCATCCTTGTGGTTCCGGCACTCATTTTCATTTTTGCGGTTCGCAAATACCTATTCGCGATGTGGGGCATCGCAAATCGTTAGGACTTCTCAATGGCTGAAATAAAAATCAAAAATGTTGCCAAAAACTTTGCGAGTTATCAGGCGTTAAACGACATCAACCTGACTGTGTCGGATCAAGAATTTATGGTTCTGTTGGGGGCATCAGGGTGTGGAAAAACAACCCTATTGCGCATCATCGCGGGTCTAGAAACTGCAACGCAGGGTGAGGTGTGGATCAATGATCGACGGGTTGATCACCTGCCGCCCAAAGATCGTGGGATCGCGATGGTGTTTCAAAATTATGCCGTTTTCCCGCATTTGACTGTGTTTGAAAACATCGCATTCGGTTTGCGCATGCATAAACACCCCAGTGCCGAAATCACTAAACGCGTGCATCGTACGGCGGAATTGATGCACATCGAGCAATTGCTCAAACGCTATTCAGGTGAATTATCGGGTGGACAACGTCAACGTGTGGCCGTTGCGCGCGCGTTGGCGATGGAACCTGACGTCATTTTAATGGACGAACCATTGTCCAATTTGGACGCATTGCTGCGCCTTGAAATGCGGGCCGAGTTAAAAGGTGTCCTTGCAGAAAGTAAAACAACCGCAATCTATGTGACCCACGATCAGGTTGAGGCGATGAGCCTTGCAGATCGCATCAGCGTCATGAACCAAGGCCGCATTGTACAGGCCTCTGATCCTGTCGATATTTATCGCAATCCAGCTGAAAAATTCGTGGCGGGTTTCATTGGCAATCCGCCCATGAATTTTCTGGTTGCAGACAAACAGGCTGATGGTCGCTGGAATGTTGCAGGACAGTCCTATGATGGCCCGTCCTGCACAGAAAACACATTGAATTTCGCCATTCGGCCAGAAGACGTGGTTTTGGCTGAAACGGGTATTCAGGCAAAGGTGAATGTTGTTGAGCCTTTGGGCGCGCATGTGTTGGTGACATGCGATGTGAACGGAGCGCAGTTTCGCGCAACCTTGGACAGTGATGCGAATATTGGGCGTGGGGACACAATCGCGCTACAGCCACACCTTGATAGAATACGATGGTTTAATCCATCAAATGGGATGCGACAGTCGTTGGAGAAGAATGATGTCTGAAAATTTGATTTCGAAAGCAGCTGAGATCCTAAAGTTAAATGATCTGGGTCATTACACGGTACCAACGCATGGCCTGTATCCATTTCAGTGGAACTGGGATAGTTGTTTGACTGCACTTGCCCAAGTTTATTTTGATGAAGCACGTGCATGGGTCGAAATTGAAACGCTGTTTGCGCATCAATGGGATGATGGCATGGTCCCACACATCATTTTTCATAAGATGGATGATGGGTATTTTCCTGGTCCTGACGTATGGGCCACAGGACGTGATGTGCCGACATCTGGCATCACGCAACCGCCCGTTGCAGGGTTTGCTATTCGTCAAATCTTTTTGCGCTCGCAAGATCGTGATGCAGCAGCAGAGCGCGCGCGTGTTCTATTGCCCAAGGTTCTGAAATGGCATGAATGGTTTTATCGGTGTCGCGACCCGCGCGATAGTGGTCTGGCGGCAATAATCCATCCGTGGGAAACGGGCCGCGATAACTCGGTCGATTGGGATGCGCCATTTGAGCGTGTGCCCACAGATGGAGTGTTACCTTTTGTGCGACGCGACACCCAGCACGCAAATCCTGCGCATCGTCCAACACAAGCACAATATGAACGCTACATCTGGTTGGTCCAAAAATTCCGCTCACTAGATTGGAATAACGAATTACTTCATGATGCATCGCCTTTCCAAATGGTTGACCCAGGCTTTAATGCAATCCTTCTACGATCAATCCAAGAAACCGCAGAATTGGCCGAAGAGTTGGGTGAGCATGACATTGCAGCAGCGTCCAGAGCCCAATTGGAAAAGGGGTTGGCGGCCTTAGAAACGCTGTGGAACGAAGATATTGGGCAATACACCTGCTATGATCGCGTTGCCGATGAATTGTCTTCTGTGCCTTCTGTTGGTGGAATCCTTGCGGCCTTCGCACCCATCAAATCAGAACGTGCGGAACAGATCGCTGGTCGGATCTCTGCGATGAAGGACTACAGCACATATGCGGTACCCAGCCATGACCCAAAGGATGCCGAATATGACGGAGAACGTTATTGGCGTGGGCCTGTGTGGTTGATCGTGAACTATATGATCGCAAACGGATTGGCGCGTGCAGGGCAATCAGATGTGGCCAATATTATTGAAAATGACAGCCTGACTCTGATCGAAAAAAGTGGATTTGCCGAATACTACGATCCAATTACGGGCGCCCCCTGCGGAGGTGGTCAATTTACATGGACCGCCGCGATGGTTATTGAGTTCATAAAACAGTCAAAGGCAGTGGCATGAAACGGTCCCAAATCAACGAGATCATGAGCGCAGCAGACGATTTAATTCGGTCGCATGGCTTCAACCTACCTCCGTTTGCATATTGGAGTGTTGATGAATTTCGGGCGCGCAAGGATGATGCAAAACCTGTGATTGATGGCCGATGCGGTTGGGACATCACCGACTATGGCGCTGGTCAGTTTGATACGATGGGGCTGTTCCTATTCACTCTTAGAAACGGACGCCTATCTGATTTAGAAGGCGGACGCGGCATGTGCTATGCCGAAAAATTGCTGATCAGCCGCCAAGATCAATTGTCGCCCATGCATACCCATGTCATTAAGGCTGAGGATATCATCAATCGCGGTGGCGCGACATTGATCGTTGAACTGTTTGGATCGGATGATCAGGGTCATTTTGCAGAAGATCGGGGCGGTGTTGTGTATTGCGATGGCATTCGCCGCGAATATAGCCCGGGTGAGAAACTGCGGCTTGCCCCCGGTGAAAGCGTGACATTGATGCCAGGGGATTGGCACGCGTTTTGGGGTGAGGGCGGCGATGTCCTGATTGGGGAAGTTTCAACAGTCAATGACGATGAAACCGATAATCTATTCCGCGAACCGATTGGCCGATTTGCGAATATCGAAGAAGACGTTGACCCCATGCACCTGTTAGTAAGTGATTACGCAACATGGTTGAAATAGAGATGCATTTTAGGGCTCAGTAACCTCGGTTTGGGTCGACAATGTTAAAGAGCGGATCACCATTTTCCCAATTCTGTAGATTATCAAGGAACAGATTAAACGAATCCTGTTCCCATTGATCGTGAACAGCCGAGCAATGCGGTGAGAGGATGATGTTGTTCAGGTCCCAAAATGGGCTGGCGCTGGGCAATGGTTCGGTTTCAAACACATCAAGCCCCGCACCCGCGATTTTACCCGATTGAAGAGCGCTCAGCAGGGCAGACTGGTCAATCACTCCACCACGCGACACATCGGCCAAAACAACGCCCGATTTCATCGCGTCAATTTCATTTTGACCGATTAGTCCGCGCGTTTGATCGGTAAGTGGAGTTGATACTGCAACAAAATCTGCCTGTGGAAGCACGTCCAATAACTGATCAGACGGATAAACCTGATCAATGTTGTCCATCTTCGTTGGGCGCATACGGGTGCCCAGAACTGTCATTCCAAACGCTTTGGCGTGGGCGGCAATTGATCTGCCCGTGTGTCCCAATCCAACGATTAAAATTGTTTTGCCCTTTAGCGGCGTGACAAAACGCGGGCGCCAAATGCGGGCCGTTTTATCCGCCTGTAGTCCAGGTACATCCAACGAAAAATGTAAAAAACACCCAAACACGTATTCTGCCATCATGTCGGCGGCAACACCTGCGGCGTTGGTGACTGTTGTACGCTTTGGATCCCATGTTCCCAGATGATCCGTGCCCGCACCCCCGTTTGCGATCCAGCGCGGTCCGTTTTCTGCAAAAAAGGCGGCCACTGGATATCCCTTGGATCCAGCAAACCGAATGGCATAGACAACATCAGGTTGAAACGTGGCAATCACATTGGGAAGGTTTTCATATGTATTGCATTCGCCGATTTCGATGGTTGGAAACCGCTGTTTAAGTTGATCGGCAAGATCGTGGGTACGGTCATTATGCAACAAGACTTTGGTCGGTTTACGCATGCTATTCCTCGATTGGCGGATGAAGTAGGGTTAATAATTCAGAAAACCGGGTGTTTTCATCCAATAATTTTTCGGTCATTTGCCAAATTTGATGACGACGTGGTGCGTCCATACATGCCGTCATGGTTTCAAATTTACGTTCAATTTCGCGCAAGGCCATCGGTGCTTCCGGGCCGCCCCGTGCGTGAATATCGCCAGAATGCAGGACATTTCCGTTGTTCAAGGTAATTGTCACATCGGACCAACGTCCTGCAGGAAAGCGGCTGCTGTGTTTTTCGACCTCACTGACTTTGATCTTTGACAAAATACTCTTGATCAGTGGATCGCCTAGCGCTGCACCCTGAATATGGTCTGGTGCGATTTCACCATGCAATAGCCGAACTGCCAATGCAAATGGCAATGAATATTGCGCCTGTGAACTGGTGTCTGGCATCCCCTGAAATAACGCTGCTGCTTGCGAAAACGTGCGTACTTCGATGTGGGCAATGTCCTGACTATCCAACTTGTGTTGATCCAGTATTGAGCCAAGCGCATCAATCGCGGCATGTGCCCACCGACAAATCGGATAGGGTTTGATGTAGTTCTGATTGATCGTGTAATTGGTCCCAAGATCTGACCAATAGTCAGACGCTTGTTCAACTGTGATCGCAGGCGCGCCTTTAAATCCGTCTTCGGCCAAGAACGCAGCCATCATTCCAACCATTGCCCCCATTCCCGAGCCATCGTGCAGCATGGTTGGGTTGGCAATTTCCCGCATCATCTGACTGCGCGGGCCATGGTATTCTGCAATGCCAAGTGCATGCCGAAATGTATCCAAATCATGCCGCCGTAATCGACTTGCCAGCGCAACGACCCCAAGCGCATTCCAAGCACCAGATGTATGATAATCATCAACTGTTGCATGAAGGGCGATGCCCGCACGTGCCGCAATTTCATAGGCAACAATCAGCGCGATCAATGCGTCCCGCCCCGAGAGGTCAGGATTTTGTTCGCCAAGGGCGCAGAGGGCAGGGACAACGGCGCACCCAATATGTCCCTTGGTCGGGTTATACCCGTCATGTGCATCCAAATTGTCGATCTGTGTTGCCATGGCAAAGGCCGCCCCCGTGATCGAGACCTTGCGTCCATCAAACAGCAAAAGGGCCCTGTCGCATTTCTGGGTTGATGTCATAAAACGGGCGGCATGGTTTCGTGCAATCACGCCCGCCTGCATGTTCGCAGCGCCCGCAGCGACACCCAATGTATCAATCAATAGCAAACTGGCCATTTTTAACGTTTGCGCATCTGGTTCAATGTGTCCAAGCGCAAATTCGGCAATATCCATGAACTTCATCCGTACACCCGACTTAGTAATGAACCATATCCATCAATCACATCATTCATCTGAAGTTTTTGAAGGCACGCAAACAGCATGGCCTGATTTGAGGTAACGACTGGTTTCCCCAATCTCTCTTCCAATGCATCAATCACCTCAACCGAGCGCATGTCTGTGCATGACAAAACAATCGCGTCTGCATTTTGGTGTTCTGCGCCGCATCCAAGTTCGTATACACGATCAGGTGTAAGACCGCCTTGTCCATCATTGTCGAGGGTTTCCTGAACTTCTGATCGGGCGATCGTATTTATGCCTGAGCGGTCCAAGAAATCGATTGCCATATCGTTGATTTTGGGCACATAGGGTGATGCGAAACCAATGTTTTTTGCCCCAATCGCCTGCAGCGCCTGAACCAAACCTCCTGCTGCGGTCACCGTTTGTGCGCCACTGTCCAGTTTAATCTTCACTGTCAAGGCGCGGTCAAATTCGGGCCCATGCGTCAGGGTCGCAGATGTGCAGCCGTAAAGAATAA
>CAXACF010000101.1:0-6402 GCA_963967125.1 uncultured Rhodobacterales bacterium
CGCTCCAACGGCTATCCCACGCTCGGCCATTGTCGCGCTGAAAGGCCGCCTCAAAAATGAGGCAATAAGCTGTACATGCCCGTTGAGAACATGTTTGTGCACAGGGGCTTCAGGAAATCCTGCTTCCTGTGATCCGCGCACCTGTGCGGCACCTAGTACCTCGTCACAGAGATTATGATGTTCGAAGTGCGGGCGCGCAGCAGCGGCTCGAACGATGGTGACAAGTAGCGACCGTTAATCGATCAACTCGCACACCCGCTCTTCGAACATCCTTTTGGTGACGACGCCGATCTTCAATCCGAACACCTTCAGCGATCCGCGAATGCAGCCCTCGATCTCGTATTGTTGTTTGAGAAGCAGCTTGCGGGCGACGAGCAGGAAACGAAGCTCGTGACTCTCGGTGGTCTTCACATGCACAGGCTGGAACCAGCCCGTCCGCATCATCTGTGCGATGCCGCGAGCATCGTTCCGATCCGTTTTGTTGATCATCGCCGAGAGGTCAGCCTTCGCCCGCCTGACCTCGATACAGACGACGGGAAGGCCCGCGCCGGCAAGCCCGCTATAGAGCTATTGCGAGAGGGGACAGGCTTCCAGACCCACCGTCCGAAGCTCAGCCCGGAGTCGGGATGGTAGAAGCTTGATTGTTGCCTCGCTTGATCATTCGCAGATGGCCGAACTTTATGTGGTGCGGAGTGAGTTAGAGGGCTTGGCCGCCCGATTGGCTGCGCGTCATGCAACGATTGAAGAAAAACGGGTACTGCAGGATATGGTCAAGGATGATTACAAAATTGTCGACGACCCAAGCGCGCTATCGCGGGCCAATCGTCGTTTCCATAAACAAATCCACTTGGCGTCGCATAATCGATTTTTGGTGCAGCAGTTGGATTTGGTGCATCGTTCGATGGCCTTGATGGCGACAACATCCTTGGCCGCAGATGGGCGGGGTGAAGTTGCCTTGGCCGAACATCAGGAAATTGTGGACGCGATTATGCATGGGCACGAAGAGAAGGCAGATGAATGCCTGGGCCAGCATATTTCCATTGCGTTTTCGACACGTCTAAAATTGCTGGCCGAGAGCGATTAGTCCATCGACGCGGCAAAGCGTTCAAACAGATAAAAGCTATCTTGGGGACCAGGGCTTGCTTCTGGGTGGTGCTGCACAGAAAAGACGGGTCGGTCTTTCATGCGGATCCCACAGTTTGATCCGTCAAACAACGACACATGTGTTTCAACAACACCTTCTGGCAATGTCTGGGCATCCACTGCAAAACCGTGGTTCATCGATGTGATTTCAACCTTGCCTGTTTCATGTTCTTTCACAGGGTGGTTGGCACCGTGATGGCCATGGTTCATTTTGATGGTCTTGGCCCCAAGAGCAAGTGCCAACATTTGGTGCCCCAAGCAGATGCCAAAGACAGGCAAATCCGTTGTGTCCAAAATGGTTTTGATCATCGGCACCGCATATTCCCCTGTCGCGGCGGGATCACCCGGACCATTTGATAGGAAAACACCATCTGGTTTGTGGGCCAATACCTCTTCTGCGGTGGCAGTTGCGGGCAAAACGGTTACGTCACATCCTGCAGAAGCCAAGCAGCGCAAAATATTGCGTTTTGCCCCAAAATCTAATGCAACAACTTTGTGCTTTGCATTTGTTTGCGGCTGATATCCATCTGGCCATGCCCAACGCATTTCATTCCAATGATAGCTTTGTGCGCATGTCACGTCCTTGGCGAGGTCAAGTCCCTCAAGGCCGCTAAATGATTTTGCGGCTGCAACCAATGCGTCGGTGTCAAAATTGCCCTCTGGATCATGGGCCAGCGCGCAATGCGGTGCACCCTGCATTCTGATCGCGCGTGTCAGGCGGCGCGTATCAATGCCCCCGATGGCAATACGACCGCGACGGGCCAACCAATCGGACAGGTGGGATTGGGCACGCCAGTTTGAGGGTTCGGTTGGGTCCCATTTGACCACCATGCCCTCTGCCACGGGATCGGCTGTTTCATCATCCTCATCCGTCACACCTGTGTTGCCGATGTGGGGGAATGTGAATGTCACGATTTGACCCGCATAGGATGGATCAGTCATGATTTCCTGATATCCCGTCATGGCCGTGTTGAAACACAGTTCGGCAACTGTTTGCCCCGTCGCTCCAAATCCATATCCATAAAATAATGTTCCATCGGCTAGTGCCAAACATGCGGTTGGTTTTGGTGCGGTTTCTGACGCCATACTCTCGACTCTCTGGGGTGCAAATTGGCGGCAACCTAGTGTGAAGCTGAGTTGGGGTCAAGCAGGCATTGTTGAGAATATCAGCTTGCCCAAAATCGAAGTTTTGAGTAGGGTCGCGGCTTAACTTAACCCGAATTCCTAGGAGTGGGATCATGGATTTGCGCGCATCAATCATGGCAGCAACAAAGCAAGCGATGAAGGATAAGGCGGCTAACCGTCTGTCGACACTACGTCTTATTAGTGCAGCGATCAAAGATCGTGATATTGCCGCGCGTGCCGAGGGCAATGATGAGGGTGTCGGTGATGATGAGTTATTGGCGATTCTGGGCAAGATGACACGCCAACGCAGCGAAAGCGCCAAAACCTATGAAGAGGCTGGACGTATTGATCTGGCGGAACGTGAATTAGAAGAAATCACAGTTATTGAAGAATTCCTGCCCCGTCAGTTAGATGACGATGAAGTGGACGCAGCAATAGATGCGGCCATTACAACGGTGGGTGCCACATCTATTCGCGATATGGGCAAGGTTATGGGTGAGCTTAAGGGCAAATACACTGGCCAAATGGATTTTGGTTCGGTTGGTGCCAAAGTCAAAGACAAGCTATCAAGTTAAACGATTTCGATAATCGTTAAAGCGTGCCTGTAATTCGGAAAATAATTCGACGCGTTCATCTTCTGAAAGGAATGCACCTATTTCCACTTCGCGACCATTCCCACTTAGGGTGACATAGTGTGGAACAGGTCCGCCTGTTTCATGCATATGAACACGCGCCCAATAGGCGTTGCATTGCCAATCCTTTTGTTCGCCATTCGCCTCTTGTCTTAGAAGATGGAATTGTTCTGTGTCTAAGGTCAGTCGTTCAATGATGGATCTGTCCCGAAAATTTTTGCGGATTGCGAAATATATGGCCCCGACCGTGATCATCAAAAATGGCAGCAAGGCCCAAAACAGGATTGTTCCGATTAGCACATAGAGTGGCAAGGTAATCAGAACAAAGGTTGTCATGATAAAGCTTGCAAATCCGCGATGTGGCAACGAACTGAATGGCCACAGATCCAATTGTTCGGATGTCTGACTATTTGGTTTCTTTGTCCACTCGTACGGCATTTTGTTACTCTCTTTTCGTGCAATGTAATTAGGTGCAATTTCCACGAAGGAAAGATGGAAATTTGTCGCGTTTTACGCTGTCTCTTTCTAAGGTGACAGAAACGGAAATCATTGGGAAAGCAGATGCAGGATAAAACGAACATAGGCATCGATGCCGCATTGGAATTGGTGCAAAGTGCATTCGTCATAAGCGGTTTGAATGAGCAGAGCGCACACAGCGTTGCACGTGCGCTGGTCATGGCAGAGGCCGAAGGGCAGGTGGGACACGGGTTTTCCCGTGTTGGCGATTACATCGCACAAATGAAAAGCGGTAAGATCAATGCCAGCGCAACGCCATCAGTGATATCACAATCTCCAAGTTATCTGCATCTGTCGGCAGATAATGGTTTTGCCTATCCCGCATTGGATTTGGCGATTGATCAGGCGGTTCAGATGGCGACGATAACAGGATGCGTGGCAATTGCGGTGTCCCAATCAAACCACTGTGGCACGCTTGCCAGCCATGTGGAAAAGCTGGCCATGCAGGGTTTGATCGGGATTATGGTGGCAAACACACCTGCGGCGATTGCACCGTGGGGCGGCAATAAACCTCTATATGGGACGAACCCGATCGCATTTGCAGCCCCTCGCGCGGGTCAGGACCCCTTGGTCATTGATTTATCTCTGTCCGTCGTTGCACGCGGTAAGGTGATGAACGCCAAGAAAACAGGCCAATCTATCCCCGAGGGTTGGGCCTTGGATAAAGATGGGCAGCCAACAACCGATCCAAGCGCTGCATTGGATGGGGGAACAATGGTTCCGATTGGAGAGGCCAAGGGAACCGCGCTTGCATTGATGGTTGAAATTTTGGCGGCCAGCTTGACGGGCGCGAACACATCGGCGGATATGCCATCGTTTTTTGCATCATCTGGTCCATCGGCGAATGCGGGTCAGTTCCTGATCGCGATCAAACCAAACGACATCAGCGGGTTCACATCTAGGATTGAAGCGTTGTTGAATGATATTGCTGAAACACCCGGTGCACGGCTTCCCGGGACGCGCCGGATTGAGGCGCGCAATCAAGCGCGAACACAGGGTTTAAATGTGGCCACGCAATACATCGCTGATATCCAAGCGATGCTCGGCTAATCCCACGTCCTCAAGTAATAAAAAACCCCCGCCGAAGCGGGAGCTTTTTTATTCGTTTGCAATGCCCTTAGTGAGAGGGTTGTTTATCCCAATCTTCCTGCTTTGGAAGAATTTCGAACGTATGCTCTGGGGGTGGTGAAGGCAATGTCCACTCCAGTGTATCTGCATACTCATTCCATGGGTTCGCTGCTGTGTTACGCTTACCAGCAAGAAGTGAATAGATCACAATCCCAAAGAAGAACACGAATGAAGCAAATGATAGGAACGCACCATATGATGAGATTTCGTTCCAATATGCATAGGCTTCTGGGTAGTCGATGTAACGACGTGGCATACCCTGACGTCCCAAGAAGTGCTGTGGGAAGAATGTAAGGTTTGCACCGATAAACATCATCCAGAAGTGAAGCTTACCTGCCCACTCTGGGTAATCACGGCCTGTCATCTTAGAGAAGTAGAAGTAGATACCTGCAAAGATACAGAAAACCGCACCCAATGACATCACGTAGTGGAAGTGTGCAACTACGTAGTATGTGTCGTGATATGCGCGGTCAACGCCAGCCTGTGATAGAACGATACCCGTAACACCACCCACGGTGAATAGGAACAAGAAGCCGAACGCCCATAGCATAGGTGTTTTCATTTCAATCGAACCGCCCCACATTGTGGCAATCCATGAGAAGACCTTAACACCTGTTGGAACCGCAATCACCATTGTCGCAAGCATAAAGTATGACTGCTGTGTCAGTGACATACCAACTGTGTACATGTGGTGCGCCCATACAACAAAGCCCAATGCGCCAATTGCGATGATCGCCCAAACCATGGGTAGGTAACCAAACACAGGCTTACGAGAGAATGTCGCAATCACGTGTGAGATCAGGCCAAAACCAGGAAGGATGATGATGTAAACTTCTGGGTGACCAAAGAACCATAGGATGTGTTGGTAGAGAATTGGGTCACCACCACCTGCTGGGTCAAAGAACGTTGTGCCAAAGTTACGGTCAGTCAAAAGCATCGTGATCGCGCCCGCCAAAACAGGCAATGACAATAGGATCAACCATGATGTGACAAAGATCGACCATGAAAACAATGGAACCTTAAACAGTGTCATGCCTGGGGCACGCATGTTTAGGAACGTTGTGATCATGTTGATCGCACCAAGGATAGATGAGGCACCTGATACGTGAACCGCGAAAATCGCAAGGTCCATCGAAATGCCGCCTTCGTTTACGGATAGAGGTGGGTAGAGAACCCAGCCAACACCTGAACCCAATTGTTCGTTACCACCTGGTGATAGAACGGAACAAACAGCCAATGTCGTACCAGCAACATACATCCAGAATGACAAGTTGTTCATACGTGGGAACGCCATGTCTGGTGCGCCAATTTGCAATGGCATGAAGTAGTTACCAAAACCACCGAACAATGCAGGGATCACGACAAAGAACATCATCAAGATGCCGTGGCCAGTAATCAAAACGTTCCATAGGTGACCATTTGGTGTACATGCTTCGGTCGCCGCCGCGGTGAAACGCGCGCCTTCCATACACATGTATTGTACGCCTGGATCCATAAGCTCCATGCGCATGTAAACTGTAAATGCCACAGAGATGAAGCCAACCAACGCAGAGACGATTAGGTATAGGATACCGATGTCTTTGTGGTTTGTTGACATAAACCAACGCGTGAAAAAGCTGCGCTGATCTTCATGTTCGTGGCCGTGGATGGCTGCGTCTGCCATGATGTGCCTCCTGTTAACTACGAATAGGACGAGTCATTTCGCCCAGTGAAACTTCTGAGGGTGTTTTAGTGTGCATTTTTTTAACAGGCAATGGCAGTATTTGCCGCATGCCAAGAAAAATTACGTTTTTTGAATTTGAGAGCAATCAGATTGATTTTATTGGGTTCTTTTAGGACGCATTTTCACAAGTTTGGC
>CAXACF010000102.1:0-6388 GCA_963967125.1 uncultured Rhodobacterales bacterium
GCGCCTATACCCCAATGGCAAACTTGCCGCACATGTGTTGGGTGGGGCAAGTTTCGGAAAAGAGGGGGTTCAGGCCGCCGAATTGGTGGGCGTGGCAGGGGTTGAAAAAACCTTTGATACCCGCCTGCGTGATCCAAATATGTCTGGACAACCCCTTGAACTCTCTTTGGATTTGTCGGTGCAGGCCGCGGTTGAACAGGTGCTCTATGGCGGGATGAAATTGCTGAATGCACGGGGTGCAGCGGCAATTTTGATGGATGTAAACACGGGCGAAGTTGTTTCAATTGCATCACTGCCTGATTTTGACCCAAACCACCGTCCGCGTCCCCCTGTTCAGGGGCAGGCGGCAGATAGTCCTCTGTTTAATCGTGCGGTCCAAGGGGTCTACGAACTGGGCTCAACGTTTAAAATTTTTGCGGTCGCGCAGGCGATGGATCTGGGGCTGTTAAATCCAGAGACGGTTATGAATACCCAAGGCCCAATTCGTTGGGGCAAATTCAAAATCCGCGATTATCACGATTATGGCGCTAAATTACCCGTGTGGGAGGTGATTACTAAATCATCGAACATCGGCACGGCACGCATCGCGCAGATGATTGGCGCCGAAGAACAGCAAAAGTTTTTGACCAATTTGGGCATGACCGACCCGATCAAATTTGAAATGATCGAGGCAAGCGGGGGCAAACCGCTATTGCCCAAAAAGTGGTCAGAACTCTCTGCCATGACAATTTCCTATGGTCACGGATTGTCGGCAACGCCAATGCATTTGGCGGTTGGATATGCGGCGATTGCCAATGGGGGGCTTCGAATTCAACCCAGTTTGCTAAAAGGCGGCGCAGGGGCGACGCCAGTGCTCGTTATGTCGGAGGCGTCGGCAGCAAATTCGGTAAAAATGCTGCGGGGTGTTGTTACGGACGGAACCGCATCCATGGGGGAAGTTACGGGCTATGCGGTTGCGGGTAAAACGGGGACAGCAGATAAACCCAGTGCCCAAGGGCGTTATGAAAAGGATAAGGTGATTGCAACCTTTGCCTCAATCTTTCCGGCACATGATCCCAAATATGTCTTGGTCGTTACCTTGGATGAACCAGAGGATACAGCAGGCAGCGAAGCACGGCGTACAGCGGGGTGGACGGCCGTGCCAGTGGCCGCTGAAATCATCCGTCGTATTGCACCATTGATGGGCCTTCGACCAGAGATTGAAGCCGATGATTTAGGTGATATAACGCAAGTGTCTTGGGACTAGCCGCGACAGAGGATTTCACAGCATATGGCCAAACACACGGTATCACTCCAAAGCCTTGGGTTGGCCCTTGATGCGCAAGGTCAAATTGAAATCACGGGCCTTGCGCTGGACAATCGTCACGTCAAAGCAGGGGATTTGTTTGCGGCCTTGCCTGGCAGTGCCGTGCATGGCGCCCGATTTGCGCAGGCCGCGCTGGATGCAGGTGCGGTTGCCATCCTGACGGATGCAGCAGGAATGGCCGAGATTTCAGGTGTTGATCCTGCAAAAATTGTCATTGCCCATGATGTTCGGGCATCTTTTGCACGCGCGGCTGCGCTATTTTATGGGGGGCAGCCAAAAACCATGGTGGCTGTGACGGGGACCAATGGTAAAACCTCGATCAGTAGTTTTTGTCGCCAAATTTGGACCGAGTTGGAAAAACAGTCGGTGAATATCGGGTCAACTGGTGTGGAAGGTGCCTTTACCACCCCTTTGCGGCACACAACACCCGATACCCTAACCCTGCATCGCGTGTTGTCCGAGGCTAAATCCGCAGGCATCACCCATGCCGCGATGGAGGCATCATCGCACGGATTGGACCAACGTCGTTTGGATGGTGTGCGCATCAAGGCGGCGGGATTTGCGAATTTTACCCAAGACCACTTGGATTATCACAAAACATTCGATGCCTATTTTCAGGCCAAGGCGGGGCTGTTTGATCGCGTGTTGCCCGATGAGGGATGCGCAGTCATCAACATTGATGACCCTGCGCTGGATACATTTGCCGATCAGTTGATCGCGCGGGGCACCCGCACGATCCGAATGGGCCATGACATCCGCGCCGACCTGCGGATTGAAGGCGCGCGTTTTGACGGATTGGGTCAGGACGTTCGCTTTAGCTATCAGGGGAAATCCTATCAAAAACGCTTGAACCTCATCGGTGGGTTTCAGGCGGGTAATGTTTTGATGGCCGCACTTTTGGTGATTGCGGCGGGCGAAGATCCGGCGCATGTCTTTGATACATTGGAACATTTGGAAACTGTGCGTGGGCGCATGCAATTTGCCGCTGTGCGTGAAAACGGGGCGTCGGTCTATGTCGATTATGCCCATACTCCAGATGCGGTCAAAACTGCACTACAGGCGTTTCGCCCGCATGTGATGGGACGCATGATTGCGATTATAGGGGCGGGTGGAGATCGCGACGCCACGAAACGCCCCCTTATGGCGGCAGAGGCGGTGGCAAACGCCGATTTTGTGATTGTCAGCGACGACAATCCGCGCAGTGAAGATCCCGCAACAATCCGTCAAATGGTGATGGCGGGGGCAAAGGGTGCCGCACATATTATTGAAGTTGCCGACCGCGCTGAGGCGATATTGCGCGCGGTTGATATGCTGGGCGCTGGGGATGGTTTGATCATCACGGGCAAGGGGCATGAAACGGGGCAAATTATCGGGGATGATGTTTTGCCCTTTGATGATGTGGAACAGGCCTCTGTCGCGGTGCAGGCTTTGGATGGGATGATGTCATGACACTATGGAGCGCAGAGCAGGCAGCCTTGGCTACAGGTGGTCAGGCAGTGGGGGATTGGGCCGTCACGGGCGTGTCCATCGACACGCGCACCTTACAAACGGGTGATTTGTTTGTTGCGCTAAAGGCCGCGCGGGATGGTCACGATTTTGTTGCGCATGCCTTGGCCGCAGGCGCAGGTGCGGCATTGGTGTCGCGCGTTCCCGATGGGGTGGATGACACCGCACCCCTGCTGATCGTGCCAGATGTTCAAGCAGCACTTGAGGATTTAGGCCGCGCCGCGCGGGCGCGTACAAAGGCCAAAGTGATCGCAGTGACGGGGTCCGTTGGAAAAACCTCAACCAAAGAAATGTTGCGCCACATGCTGGGTGCATGTGGGGAAACCCATGCTTCGGTTGCCAGTTACAACAATCACTGGGGCGTTCCCTTAACGCTTGCCCGTATGCCAGCGGACACAGAATACGCTGTGATCGAAATTGGCATGAACCATCCCGGTGAAATTGCGCCCCTTGCGAAAATGGCGGCCCCAGATGTTGCGATGGTCACCACCGTGGCCGAGGTGCATCTAGAGGCGTTTGATGACATTAACGGCATCGCTTTGGAAAAGGCCTCAATCATTGATGGTTTGGTGCCAAATGGCGTTGCGATCATGAATGCGGATACCCCCTGTACCAAGGTGATTGAAACTTACACAAAGGATGTAACGACACGTTGGTTTGGGGCAGCGACCGATGACGCTTCGCTCTCTGATGTTCATGTTGAGGGCGCAGAAACGCGTGCCGTGTTGCAGGTAGAGGGCGCAACATATCCCGTGACAATCCGGTCCGCCGGTCGCCACTTTGCGATGAATGCGCTGGGTGCATTACTAGCCGTTGGGTATTTGGGGGCAGATCGAAGAACTGCGGCATCGGGTTTGGCCGCGTGGAATCCCGTGGGCGGGCGCGGTGCGCGTCAGACGTTGAACATCAACGGCGGGAAACTGGATCTGATTGATGATGCCTATAATGCAAACCCAACCTCGCTGCGCGCCGCGATGCAAGTTTTGGCAGAGGCCGATACACCCAGAAAAATCGCTTTTTTGGGCGATATGAAAGAGTTGGGCGAAAAAGAACACGACTTTCATCGTGAGGTGGCGCAATGGCCCTGCACAGATGCCATTGACATCATTCACACGGTCGGCCCCCTGATGAAATCACTGCACGATGTCTTGCCCAACGCAAAACGCGGGCAGCATTTTGTGGACAGCGCCGCCATGGCTGCGCAGGCAGCGCAGTTGGTTCAGGCGGGGGATGCCGTGCTGTTAAAGGCATCGCTAAGCACGAATATGCGCAAAGTTGTTGACGCACTCCAAGAATTAGGCCATCCGCCCATGGACAACAAAGGACCCTAACGATGCTCTATCTTCTCACGGCGCTTTCTGATGGCGGTGATTTCTTTAACCTCTTTCGCTACATCACGTTCCGTGCAGGAGGGGCCTTTTTCACGGCGCTGTTTTTTGGGTTCATTTTCGGTCGTCCACTGATCAACGTTTTGCGCCGCAAACAGGGCAAGGGCCAACCCATCCGCGACGACGGCCCCGAGGGCCATTTTGTCAAAGCGGGAACGCCAACAATGGGCGGCCTGCTGATCCTATCTGCATTGATGACAGCAACATTGTTGTGGGCGCGTTTGGATAATGTGTTTGTCTGGGTTGTATTATTGGTCACTGTATCCTTTGGGTTGATCGGATTTGCAGATGATTATGCAAAGGTCAGCAAACAAAACACCGCGGGCGTTTCGGGAAAAGTGCGCCTTGGATTAGGGTTTTTGATTGCGGCGCTGGCCGCGCTTGCATGTGCATGGGCACACCCGACCGATTTGCAAAATCAACTGGCTCTGCCTGTGTTTAAGGATACGCTGATCAACCTTGGGTTCCTATATAGTCCCTTTGCGATGGTGGTGATTGTCGGGTCTGCCAATGCGGTGAATTTGACCGATGGTTTGGATGGATTGGCCATTATGCCATCTATGATTGCGGCGGGTGCATTGGGTGTCATCGCGTATGCCGTGGGGCGTGTGGATTTCACCGAATATTTGGATGTTCACTACGTGCCGGGTACGGGTGAAATCCTGATCTTCTGTTCTGCATTGATTGGCGGCGGCCTTGGGTTTTTGTGGTATAACGCACCCCCTGCTGCGGTGTTCATGGGGGATACTGGATCGCTGGCGCTTGGTGGGGCATTGGGCGCAATTGCGGTTGCCACCAAACACGAAATCGTTTGGGCCATCATTGGCGGTTTGTTCGTGGTTGAGGCGCTGTCTGTTATTATCCAAGTGCTTTATTTCAAACGCACAGGAAAACGCGTGTTCCTAATGGCGCCCATCCATCACCATTTCGAAAAAAAGGGATGGGCAGAACCCCAAATCGTGATCCGTTTCTGGATCATCGCGCTGATTTTGGCGATGATTGGTATGGCCACGCTAAAGGTCAGATAAGGAGCCTGACGTGATCGCAATAGGTGGATTAACAGGTCAACGATATGCGGTCCTTGGGCTGGGGCGCTCGGGGCTTGCCGTGGCGCGGGCCTTGGCGGCGGGTGGTGTGGATGTTGTTGTTTGGGACGACAACGAACAGGCGCGCGTGCGGGCCGAGGAAGAGGACCTTGAGGTGCAAGACCTGCACCGCTCAGATTGGACCACGATTGATTGCCTGATCACCTCACCTGGTATCCCCCATCTTTATCCCAAACCCCATCCCATTATTGCGGCTGCACTGCAGGCAGGCGTCATTTTAGACAATGACATTGGATTATTTTTCCAATCCTTCGCGCAGTCGGGATGGCTTGAATTTGATCAGGAGCCCAAAGTTGTCACAGTCACAGGATCAAACGGAAAATCCACCACATCGGCCCTGATCCACCATGTTTTAAAGGCCGCAGGTCGTCCAACACAACTGGCTGGAAACATCGGACTTGGTGTGTTTGACCTTGTTCCTGCACATGATGGTGAGGTCATTGTATTAGAGCTTTCCAGCTACCAAACCGAGCTGGCGCGATCGCTAACGCCGGATGTTGCGGTGTGGACAAATATCTCGGCGGATCACTTGGATCGGCATGGGGGGATGGGGGGCTATGTGGCGGCCAAACGGCGGCTGTTTATTGAGGGCGGACCAGACCGCGCTGTGATCGGTGTGGATGAGGTTGAGGGGCAGTTTCTGGCCAATCAACTGTCCCAAGCACGCGTGGATGATCGGGTCATTCGCATCAGCGCGGGGCAAAAGCTCGATGGCCCTGGATGGTATGTTTTTGCGCGCAAAGGGTTCCTTTCGGAATATCGCAAAACGCGCCAAGTCGCCTCAATTGATCTGCGCAGTATCGCGGGACTGCCCGGCGCACATAACCACCAAAACGCCTGCGCGGCCTATGGCGCATTGCGCACCCTTGGCCTTGCCCCCCGCGTGATTGAAGAGGGAATTAAATCCTTTGCAGGTCTGGCGCATCGGTCACAATTTGTGCGTGAAATCAATGGGGTGCGCTATATCAACGATAGCAAGGCCACCAATATTGACGCCGCCGCCAAGGCATTGGGGGCCTTCAAAAATATCCGCTGGATCTGTGGCGGCCTGATGAAAGATGGGGGCGTTGACGCCCTGCAGG
>CAXACF010000103.1:0-6375 GCA_963967125.1 uncultured Rhodobacterales bacterium
TTCAAGCGTCAGAATATAACGTTGAGCGCGCACAACGCGGCATCGTTTACATTGATGAAGTTGATAAGATTACGCGCAAATCCGAAAACCCATCAATCACCCGCGACGTTTCGGGCGAAGGTGTGCAACAAGCCCTGTTGAAATTGATGGAAGGCACGGTTGCGTCGGTTCCTCCACAAGGTGGGCGCAAGCATCCCCAACAAGAGTTCCTGCAAGTTGACACAACAAACATCCTGTTCATTTGCGGTGGTGCTTTTGCGGGATTGGATAAAATTATCGCGCAGCGTGGCAAAGGCAGTGCGATTGGGTTCGGTGCAGACGTACGGGACAATGATGACCGTGGCGTAGGCGAAGTGTTCAAAGATCTAGAGCCAGAAGATCTGTTGAAATTTGGCCTGATCCCAGAATTCGTGGGACGTTTGCCTGTTCTTGCAACGCTAGAGGATTTGGATCAAGACGCGTTGGTGATTATCCTGACACAGCCTAAAAATGCCCTTGTTAAACAGTATCAGCGTCTGTTCGATCTTGAGGACACGCAGTTGACCTTCACCGATGAGGCGCTGCAAGCAATCGCAAAACGCGCCATTGAACGTAAAACTGGTGCGCGTGGTCTACGCTCGATCCTAGAAGAAATCTTGCTGGATACGATGTTTGATCTTCCTGGTATGGAAAATGTCGACGAAATCGTCGTAAACGAAGAAGCGGTCACAACCAAAGCGGGGCCGTTGGTGATTTACGGTGATGCACAGCGTGAACCTGCCAGTGCAGGATAATTGGTTGGCGCCCACTAGACCTACGTTGGGTTCTGGTGCATAAGGCGCACACGGTTTTTGACGGAGAGTCACATGGGTATCTTGAACACAGTTCTTCGGGCGGTCACATGGTGGAACGGCCAAACGCTGAATACGCAGTTTTATACATGGCGTAAGGGCGTGAAGGTTGGCGAAGATGATCAAGGAAACGCATATTACACATGCCGTCAGGGCAAACGTCGTTGGGTCATCTTTAATGGTGAGTCTGAGGCAAGCCGCGTAAGCGCGGATTGGCACGGTTGGTTACACCACACATTCAAAGAGCCCCCAACAGAGCGTCCAATGGCGCATAAAGATTGGGAAAAATCGCATCAGGAAAACCTGACAGGAACCGCATTGGCATACGCCCCCGCAGGGTCTTTGCGTCAGGCAAAACCAGCAGATCGCCAAGATTACGAGGCGTGGCAACCGGAATAAACCGATGAGTGAGAACAAAACCGAAGTAACAATAGGCGCATTGGTTTTGGCCGTCGCTGTCGGCTTTGTTCTTTATGTTGGTCAAACCACGGGCATTTCTGCATCTACAGGTGGCTATCAGATTAGTGCCGCATTCCGTTCTGCAGAGGGTATTTCCACTGGTACAGATGTGCGCCTTGCAGGTGTTAAAATCGGCACTGTGACGGATATGGCGTTAAATCCAGAAACCTATCGCGCTGAGGTTACATTTGCGATCCAAGAGGGCATTGAAATCCCAGACGACAGCACGTTTGCCATCGAATCCGAGGGGTTGTTGGGCGGTCAATATGTCGAGGTGGTTCCAGGGGGATCCTTTGATTATCTGGTGGACGGGGACGAGGCCTTGGACACACAGGGCGCTGTTAGCTTAACCTCACTTCTCATGAAATTTGTCGCAAGCGGGTCATCCAATTGATGCGCGGACTGTTGGCGGCAGCTTTGGTGTGTTTTGCCCAAATGGCAGGCGCACAAGAGGAAACAGCGCTGGCCGATGGTGCATTGCTGCGCGGATTGGATAAGGTTAGCGGTGCGGTACATGATGTTGCATTGCGGTCTGGTAAATCCATTGAAATTGGTAATCTGCGCGTTGCGCTTGGTGAATGTCGCTATCCTGTTGCGAACCCCGTGGGGGACGCATTTGCGCACCTGAACATTCAGAACATCGATACCAATGATACTGTGTTTAAGGGGTGGATGATTGCATCGTCCCCCGCGCTAAACCCATTAGAGCATGCGCGTTATGATGTGTGGGTGCTGCGTTGCGCTATGGCCGAAACATCAGGCGAATAATCAGGGTTGCGAAAATCTGCGTCATTCCCAATGACAGCATACAAACGTTCCAGGTAGGTTTTTTGTGGAATTTCTTCTGCGCCAAGGGTTTTCAAATGGGGCGTGATAAATTGGGTATCAAACAATCCAAACCCCGTGTTGCGCAGCCGATGCACCAGATAGGCCAACGCAATCTTGGACCCGTCCTTTTGATGGGAAAACATGCTTTCCCCGAAAAATGCACCGCCCAGCGTTACGCCGTAAACCCCCCCGATCAGATTGCCGCCGCGCCAAACCTCTAGGCTTTGGGCATCACCTGATGCAAATAGGGTGCGATACATATCGAAAATGGTTTCATTTATCCATGTTTCACTGCGATCAGCACAGGCGATAACCACCTCTTCGAATGCGGTGTTGACCTGTATGTCATAGTCACATTTCAGTAATGTACGTGAAAGAGAACGGGAAACGTGGAACCCATCTAACGGGATAACCCCGCGCATGCGGGGTTCAATCCAATCAATGTCGGCCGAGTGGCGCGAACGGGCCATGGGGAATATGCCCAACGAATAGGCCCGCAAAATCGTATCACGGGACCATTCATTTAACATCACGCATCCTCGGCATTACGCCCCGTAGGTTTCTTCCAGCCACTTTTCCAGCCAGTGGATGTTGTAGTCGCCTGAATGGATGTCATCCTCGGCCAGCAGTTGGTTGAACAGCGGCACAGTGGTGTCAACACCGTCCACAATCAACTCGCTTAGCGCGCGTTCCAGGCGGGCCAATGTCTCGGTGCGATCGCGTCCATGCACAATCAACTTACCGATCAGACTGTCGTAGTAGGGGGGAATGGAATACCCATTATAAAGCGCACTATCCATGCGCACGCCCAATCCACCAGGGGCGTGATAGGCGGTCACCTTACCAGGGCAAGGCGCAAAATTTGGCAAACGTTCTGCGTTGATGCGCACTTCAATTGCATGGCCATTGATTTCCAGATCGTCCTGTTCAAACGATAGGGGAAGTCCACTGGCAACTCTGATTTGTTCGCGCACCAAATCCACGCCAAAAATCCCCTCGGTAACGGGATGTTCCACCTGTAGGCGTGTGTTCATTTCGATGAAATAAAATTCGCCATTTTCGTACAGAAATTCGATGGTGCCTGCACCGATATAATTGATCTTGGCAACGGCGTCGGCACAGATTTTACCAATACGCGCGCGCTCTTCTTCGGTGATGCAGGGGCCTGGTGCCTCTTCGAAAACCTTTTGGTGACGACGTTGTAATGAACAATCGCGTTCACCCAAATGCACGGCTTTGCCTTTTCCATCGCCGAAAACTTGGATTTCAATATGGCGCGGTGTGGTCAGGTATTTTTCGATATAGACCTCATCGTTGCCAAAGGCGGCTTTGCCCTCGGCACGCGCTGTCATAAACGCCTGTTCCATTTCGTCGGCAGATTTTGCAACCTTCATGCCGCGTCCACCACCGCCAGCGGTGGCCTTAATGATTACGGGATAGCCGATTTCATCACCGATGCGTTTGGCATCTTCTAGCGTTGGAACACCACCATCGGACCCGGGAACACAGGGAACGCCAAGTTCCTTCATCGTATCCTTTGCCGTGATCTTGTCGCCCATCACGCGAATATGTTCGGCAGTTGGGCCAATGAACGTGATGTCGTGATCTTCGACGATCTGCACGAAACGCGCATTTTCGGACAGAAACCCATAGCCTGGGTGAATGGCCTGTGCGCCCGTGATTTCGCAGGCTGAAATGATTGCGGGCATACACAGATAACTATCGGTACCTGCTGCAGGCCCGATACATACGGATTCATCCGCCATGCGCACATGCATTGCATCTGCATCTGCCGTTGAATGTACCGCAACCGATTTAATGCCCATTTCACGACAGGCGCGGATCACGCGCAATGCGATTTCACCCCGGTTGGCAATCAGAATTTTATCAAACATTTCTGTGCCTTATTCGATAATGACCAAAGGAGTTCCAAATTCTACAGCGGCGCCATCTTCAACCAAGATGCGCTTGATGGTGCCTGATTTTGGTGCTGGAATATGGTTCATTGTTTTCATCGCTTCCACGATCAATAGGGTATCACCCTCTGAAACGCTGGCTCCGACGGAAATGAACGCAGGTGCGCCTGGTTCGGCCTGCATGTAAACGGTTCCTACCATGGGCGAGGGAACCGCACCTGGATGAGTTGCGGGATCATCACTTGCCGCTGCTGGGGCCGCTGCCGCGGCGGGCGCCGCGACTGGCGCTGGCGCAGGTGCGGCGGCGGGTGCCGCGGCCATCATTGGGGCGGCGACAACACCACCGCGGGCAACACGCACGTTAAGGCTGTCGTCCTCTCCGTATTCACGGCTTACTTCAAGCTCGTTTAAGTCGTTTTCACGCAAAAGCTCGGCCAATGCTTTGATGAATTCTACGTCCTGATCGCGATTGTTTTTTGTCATTTTATCCCTCAAGCGCCTATTTGGGTGCGTAATGCGTGCCCATATCTGTTCGAATTGACCCTCTATACGCCAGAAAAACCGCCCTGAAAAGAGAGTTCGCTTGCCTGTTACAAAGTGATGAATTTTGTGAATTCAACCAGCGTGATTGCAAAATTTTCAGAATGACATTTGGGAGCGATTGCTTTTTCTGATCTCAAGGATAGTGTTTCGTACGTTGAATGCAGGAGAGCGATGATGAATTTGGCCAGTTGGTTGATGCGTACGGCGCAGGTTTCAGGGGACCAACCCGCGCTGTTTTATGGCACCGATCAGATTGCGAATTATGCTGAATTGGCAGCCATGGTGCAAAGTTGCGCATCGTGGTTGCAGGACAACGGTGTTGCCCCCGGTGATCACATTGGTATTTTCATGAAAAACACACCTGAATATTTGGTTGTTTTTTATGGGATTTGGGCCGCGGGTGCGGTTGCCGTTCCGATCAATGGGAAATTACACCCAAAAGAGGCAGACTGGATTTTGGAAAATGCAGAGGCCAAATTTGTGTTCTGCTGCGATGATTTGGGCACGGCACTTTCTGAAATCGAATGCTGCGTTCCTGTTTATGTGCCTGCGTTAGGTGATTTTAAGGATGGACGCTCCTTTCAAATTGTTGATCGACACAGCGATGATTTGGCGTGGTTGTTTTACACATCTGGCACCACAGGGCGACCAAAGGGGGTGATGATCACCCATGGGATGATCCGTCAAATGGCACTAGGGTATTTTGCAGATGTTGATCACGTAACTGCGCAGGATACGGCCCTTTACGCAGCACCGATGTCCCATGGTGCGGGGCTTTATAATATTATGCATATGCGGGTTGGCGCACGTCATGTTGTTCCAAAATCAGGTGGGTTTGAAGAAGGTGAAATTTTTGAATTGGCCCGTCACTTTGACAATGTGCATATGTTTGCAGCCCCAACGATGGTCAAACGCATGACGCAGATTGCGAAAGCGCACGGGGAAACGGGCGCGGGCATCCGAACCATCGTTTACGCAGGTGGTCCAATGTATTTGGCTGATATTATCGAGGCGGTTGATCATTTCGGCCCGATTTTTGTTCAGGTCTATGGTCAGGGGGAATGCCCCATGGGCATTACAGCACTGTCGCGCGATGAGGTGTGTGATCGCACCCATCCCAATTGGAAAGAGCGGTTAAAGTCAGTCGGCCGTGCCCAATCCACGGTTGAGGTTCAAATTGGGGACGAAAACGGAAATATTCTGCCCGTTGGTGAAATCGGCGAAATCATGGTGCGTGGTGATTTGGTCATGCCAGGATATTGGAAAAACCCCGAAGCCAGCGAAAAAACACTGCGCAATGGATGGTTGCAAACGGGGGATATGGGGGCGATGGATCAGGATGGATATGTCACCATGCATGATCGATCCAAGGATATGATCATTTCGGGTGGCACAAACATTTATCCCCGTGAAGTGGAAGAAGTGTTGATGACCCACCCTGACGTGATTGAAGCATCTGTGGTCGGCCGCCCGAATGCGGACTGGGGTGAGGATGTAGTGGCCTTTGTTGTTGGGGATGTTTCAACGGATGCTTTGGATGATCTGTGCTTGTCGCAGATTGCGCGTTTCAAACGACCCAAGGATTATGTTTTCCTCGATCAGTTGCCGAAAAATAACTATGGCAAAGTGTTGAAAACAGTCTTGCGCGAAAGCTTCAAATAAATAGGGCCGATCTATGGATCGGCCCCGTTTTTTGTTCTGACTAAGTCGGCTTAGTCTTTGCGGTTCATGCGGTTTGCGATCAGATCGTCAACCACCGCAGGTTCGGCCAATGTGGATGTGTCACCCAATGCACCAAA
>CAXACF010000104.1:0-6333 GCA_963967125.1 uncultured Rhodobacterales bacterium
CGGTAAATTCCTGCCTGCGGGGCATTTGATGGGTCCATTGATTGCATCCGCCGCCATTGGATTAAGTGGTTTGGCAACCCTTGCCCTGCCTCAATGGGTTGTGATAATCGCGCAGGTTGTCATCGGGACGGCATTGGGCAGTCGGTTTGGGGGCATGCAGCTTTTGGCCATCAGACGCGCGATTGGCCTCTCGATACTCAGCGTTGGGTTTATGATCCTGCTAAGTTTTGTGATCAGTCTGATCCTGATCCGCGTCACGGACATGAGCTTTCTGGTATCCATGATATCATTTGCACCGGGTGGCGTTACTGAAATGTCCCTGATCGCACTCAGCCTATCGGCCAACCCAGCGGTCGTGACATTGCATCATCTGGTGCGCATATCCCTGACGGTGTTTATGATTTCGGCATTGGCCAAGAATTTTCGGAAAGATCCAAAGACGGACTAGGATCAGTTGCTATTCGGCACTGGCCTTTTCTTCCAAAACCAACCATTCTTCCTCGGCCTCGGCCAATGCGGTTTGCCGTTCAACCAAGGCATCGGTCGCCTTTTGCCACTTCACAGGCTCTTTGGAAAACAAATCGGGATCGGACATAAACTCTTCTAGCTTCGCAATCTCGGCCTCTAGGCGCTCGATAATCGCAGGCAGTTTTTCCAAACGGTGCTTTTCGGTATAACTTAACCCCGCCTCTTTCTTTTTCGGCTGGGGTTTTGGTGCGGATTTTTCGCCTGCCTGCGCGCGCTTGGCCTCTGGTTTTGCAGGGTCCTCTTTGGGTTTTTGTGATTGATAATCGCTCCACCCACCAGCATAGACCGTGGCGCGGCCATCCCCTTCCATGGCGACGGTGGCCGTTGCCACACGATCCAGAAAATCACGGTCGTGACTGACCAAAATTACAGTGCCATCGTAATCATCAAGCAGCTCTTGCAATAGATCCAGCGTTTCAACATCCAAATCGTTGGTCGGTTCATCCAAGACTAGCAAATTACTTTCGCGCGCCATGATTTTCGCCAATAAAACCCGCGCCTTTTCCCCACCACTTAGGCTGCGAATGGGGGCACGCGCTTGCGCCTCATCAAACAAGAATTCTTTTAGGTACCCAACCACATGCTTGGGTTGTCCACGCACCAAAACCTGATCAGCCTTGCCCGACACCCTCATTTCAGGATCGCCCGCCAAACTTTCCCATAAGGTCATATCTGGATCCAATTGCGCACGCGTCTGATCAAATAGGGCTGGCAACAGGTTGGTGCCGTGTTGCACGCTGCCCGTATCGGGCGCCTCTTTCCCCATCAGCATGTTCAACACGGTGGTTTTCCCCACCCCGTTTGGCCCGACAAAGGCGATGCGATCCCCGCGTTGGATTTTTATCGAAAACGGTTTCAGGATGGTTTTGTCCCCAAAGCTTTTGGAGATACCTGTGGCCTCTATCACTTTGCGGCCCGATTTGGGGGCTGCGGCCAATTCCATCGCGGCCGTGCCCTGACGTTTGATCATGGACGCCCGTTCGGCGCGCAAATCCTTAAGCGCGCGCAGACGTCCCTGATTGCGTTTGCGCCGCGCACTGATCCCTTCGACGGCCCATCGCCCCTCTGATTTGATCTTGCGGTCCATTTTGTGACGTTGGATGTCTTCTTCGTCCCACACCTTGTCGCGCCATGCCTCAAATCTTGCAAAACCCTCTTCGTTGCGGCGTACCTGTCCGCGATCAATCCACAGGGTCGCCCGCGTCAGCGCATTCAAAAACGCACGGTCGTGCGAAATCAGGACATAGGCCGCGCGGGTTGATTTTAATTCGTTTTCCAACCAAGAAATCGCCTGAATATCCAGATGGTTGGTTGGTTCGTCCAGCAACATCAACTCGGGTGCTTCGGCCATCAATTTGGCCAAGGCCGCGCGGCGCCGCTCGCCACCTGATGCGGTGGATACCGCGCGATCTGGATCAAACTTTAACCCCTCGCCTGCGCGTTCCACGCGATAAAGCTCGCCCGGTTCAAGCGCGCTTGCCGCATAATCGCCAAGGGTTGCAAACCCCTCCATCGTTGGATCCTGTTCCATGTATCCAACGCCACTGCCGGGGGGGACAACACGCAAACCTTGATCGGCCTCAACCAATCCTGCCATGACCTTCATCAAGGTGGATTTGCCGGTGCCATTGCGCCCAACCAGCGCAACGCGATCGCCCGAATGCACGACCAAATCAAGATCGTGAAACACAGGATCACCGCCAAAGGTCAGTGAGATTTGATTAAGCTGAAGTAAAGGAGAACGTGCCATAGCCTTGGGCTATTCCGCATCGATGAAAAGGTCAAGTCAATGCACGCAAAAGCCGTTTTCGCGCAGGTGGAATTGATCTTATTTCAACACCTGTGAACACATGCAGCGTGTTCATTTGGGCATCCACCACCGCATGATCACTGACCCAGCCGCCCATCATCAGATAGGTTTTCAACAAGGGCGGCATGCGCCGCATCGCCTGTTTCATATCGGGCGCCCCCGTCAGGCGTTGGGCAAAGCGAAACACATTCGGGGCCTTAACGCGTGGCAACCAACGCTTTGGGGCCAGATGTTTGTCACGCAGCATAGCAAAGCTGTCGCGATAGGCGTCTTGGTCTGTGCCATGAAACGAGGCGCAGCCAAAGAGGAGCGAGACATCATTATCATCCACATATTGCGTCATAGCCCCCCACGCAATGCGCAGCACATCAGGATCATTGCACGCGGGATCAATGCAAAATCGTCCCATTTCCACCAATTTACCCTGATAGGATTGCAGTGCTGACAAATTATAATACTGCGCAGAATAGGATCGGGTGATGTCATCCCCGCTGTTTAAATGCATGATGCGATAACAACAGATCAGGTCAGATGTTTCTGCATCCTCAACCAGCATATGTTCGCACAGATCATCAAAGGCGTCTTGGTCCAATCCATGTGCATGGTTCAGTCCAAAACAATCGTGGCGCAGGGTTTGGGCCGCGGCAACGTCATCTGCTGTTTCAGCGATGCGGGCGCGATATCGTCCCTTTTCTAACACAAGCATTCCTGCCCCCACTCATATATTCGGCCCGTTATACATGGGCTTAGATGCCCGATGTAACAAGGCTGCGACACTAGCGGATCAGCTGGCCTGCAGTTGGACGACCGATGGTTGCAACAATGCGTTTAAAGATGCCAAGGCTTTCGATCCCGCTTTCGGTTACGTCGGTATTAAGCACAACAACCTGCCCATCCGTCAAAGAATATTGTCCCAAGGCTGTCAAAACGCCATCCTGATCAAAGGCAAGGGCAAGGACCTGACGTTCAACCTCTTTTGGTGCACGCGCGCCGATGCGTTCAAAACGCGAACGCACGTAATACGCCTGATCCTCTTCCAACACGCCATAGGTTGTCGGGGTTCCCAATGCTTCAAAAACGCTATCGCGCGTATCAACACCGACAACCAATGCGCTGATCTCTTCCTCGGTGGGAATATATCCTTGGTTCCGAAACTGCGTGGTGCATCCCGCAATAATCAAAATCACAACGCCCATCATAATTTGGCGGAATGGTTTCATGTGGTTTGCCCCTTTTGTTTCATCACGCGCTCCCCTATATCCGATTACAGAAAGCGCAGCGCGCATGCAAGAAAGGATCGCTTGTCCGATGGCCCGTACAGATACATCCACGCCTGTTTTGCGTATCGCCGATTTAAACGAACGTCGACCCACACGGTTCGAATTGACGTTCGATGCGGCACAAATTCGCCAATTTGCCGAGGAATTGGACCTGATTTCGCTGAAAAAGCTCCGCTTTAAGGGCGAACTAACGGCCAAAGGGCGGGATCAGTGGGAATTAACCGCAGATTTGGGGGCAACCGTCCAACAGGACTGTGTCATTAGTTTTGTACCAGTCACCACACGCATTGATGAAAAAATCACCCGCCGCTATGTCCCCGAGGCCATATTTGAACAGGTGGCCGAGGACGAAGAAATCGCCGAGGCCAGTGGCGATGACGCAATGGACATTTTGCCCTCGGAAATCGATTTACTGGATGTGTTTCGCGAAACGCTGGTTTTGGCCCTGCCCGATTACCCACGTGCAGAGGGTGTTGAACTGGGCGAACGCGTTTTTTCCGAAGAAGGCATTAAACCGATGCGGGATGCGGATGCAAAACCCTTTGCGGGCCTTGCAGCGCTGAAAGAAAAGATGGAAAAAGGCGATTAATTTCGCCCCACCCCCTTGCGCATTTAAAAAAGCACGATATTTTCGCGCACTCTTGCGAATTTAGGTTGTATTTGTAGGTGGATTAGATGTATGCGCCACGAATACAAGAATGGAACGAAACGTCGGGGACTTTGATCCTCGTTCAATATTGGGGTTGAGACATGGCTGTCCAACAGAACAAAGTATCACGCTCACGCCGCAACAACCGTCGTGCACACGACTCATTGGTTGCAGGCAATCCAAACGAATGTCCAAACTGCGGCGAACTAAAGCGTCCACACCACGTTTGTGCATCATGCGGTCATTACGCAGATCGCGAAGTTGTCGCGTTGACTGAAGAAATCGATCTGGACGACGACGCAGCCTAAGCTGCGCGTGTTCATGTTTAACCCACGTGCAAGCAATGTCCTTGGAACGTTCAGAAAATAGAACCGTACTAAGCATTGATGCAATGGGTGGCGATCTGGGACCGGCGGCGGTTGTCGCCGGTATTTCTCGTTCTGCCAAAATAAATCCTGACCTACATTTCATTCTGCATGGACCCGAAGCCGAGCTGCGTCGTTTGGTCAACCGCCGCCGTACATTGGCAGAGCGCGTTGAAATCCGCGATGCAACAGATGTGGTTACGATGGATGACAAACCCAGTCAGGTGCTGCGCACAGGGCGTAACACATCCATGTGGTCCGCGCTTGAGGCCGTACGTGCAGGTGAGGCTGAGGTTTGTGTATCCTGCGGCAACACAGGCGCACTGATGGCGATGAGCATGATCCGCTTGCGCAAGCTTGAGGGTGTCAATCGTCCTGCAATCGCGGTGTTATGGCCATCGCAAAACCCAGCGGGCTTTAACATCATGTTGGACGTGGGCGCAGACGTGCGTGCAGATGCGCGTGACCTTTGCCAATATGCGTTGATGGGCGTGTCCTATGCCCGCAACGGATTGGACATTAAATACCCTCGAGTTGGGGTTTTGAATGTCGGCACCGAGGAACACAAGGGCCGCGCTGAATTGAAAGAGGCGCATGCGCTGATCGCATCTCTGGCGGATGATGCAAATTTTGAATTCGTCGGCTTTGTCGAAGGCGGCGATATACCTGGCACAAAATGCGATGTCATCGTCACGGACGGGTTCACGGGCAATATCGCGTTGAAAACGGGTGAAGGGACCGCAAATTTGATCGGCACGCTGTTGCGTGAAGCCTTTGCCTATACGCCCCTATCGCGGCTTGCTTCCATTTTAAATTAATGGCAGTAGGTCTTGATTGGATTAAATCTTCTGAGCTTTTTTTAATAAAATTAGAATCATTTTTTTCCATAATAGCTAAAACAATACCGTAAGCAGCGGTTCCACCTATTAATGGCGCTCCTCTAACCTCCATAATTTTGATGGCATTGATTGCATCTTTTACAGTTTTGAGATCTTTAATTATAAATTGATGTGGAAGTTTTGTTTGATCAATAATTTTAACAGTTTGACTTTTCTCATCAAACCAAATTGTTCGATATTCTTTTCCTTCTATTTTCATTTCAATCTTGATGCGATATAATCTAATATTGTTGGATTATAATATTGAAAACAAAGTCCAACATCCATATTATGACCTTTTTTTACTGGTTCCTCCCAGTCATCTCCTTTTCTCTTACAGCTCTTTCCATTAATTTTATAATTTTCTGAAATTACTATTCTTTTCATCCCAGGAATTTCTTCTAACCAATCAGATAATAATCCTTCATATTTATCCTTTGGGTGTGTAAAGGCTAATATAGGAACTTTTAAATTATTTTTAATTTCGTCATTCATCTTTTGTCGCAAATCATGAGGTCCTTGATATTTTTTTCTAAATTTAGCCATTGCTTTTTCTACACCATTTTTTTTTACTTTATATTTAGAAGATAATTTTCCAAAACATGCTTGCATATAAGATATGCCTCCACCCGCCTTATCTGGGTACCTAGACATAAACAATAACGTGGTTAAACCGCCACAAGAATGTCCAGTAACAAAAACTTGTTTTCTTGGTACTCCCGCATCTACAAATTTTTCAATTAATTCTAAATTTAATTCTACTCTTTTATCTAATATATGCTTGCCTTCATAAATTTTTGGTACAGGCTTTAACCACCACCAA
>CAXACF010000105.1:0-6304 GCA_963967125.1 uncultured Rhodobacterales bacterium
GGGGCAGATCACAATGGCGATTTTTGCTTTGCTTGGCGAGTGGATACAAGGCTGATCCTTAAGAAGAACAAACCAGAGCAATACGATAAAATTGTATCTGAAGCAGGCGAACTACTTAAGCATACGGAATATGGTATGTTCAGTTCTCATATCGTCATGAGAAACCTAAAAAAACACCCAGAATATAAAAATCAAACATGTCGAACCCGTTTATTAACGTGGTAGATCCTCATACAGAAAGTCATGCTGAAACTTCGCACAAAGGCATCAAAGGTAGCGCATTAACGGTTTTTCTCAGCTTAATGATCTGTTTTCTTTCTATTTGCAAAATCCAAAAAAGGGCCGCGAAGCGACCCCAAATTGCTGCAATTCAAACTGCAGGTTTAACGCTGTCTCTATCTTTCAAGCAGACCTAAGCTTTACGCCGTCAGCCCCTCTGGTTCGACAAGGCCGTGGATGCGGCAGCAGGCGGTGACGGTATTGGCAAGAAGGCAGGCGATTGTCATTGGGCCGACGCCACCTGGTACTGGTGTGATGGCACCCGCAACTTCGGCGCAGGAGGCATAATCCACATCCCCGACAAGGCGCGTCCCACCCTCGGGTTTATCAATGCGGTTGATGCCCACATCGATCACGGTTGCACCCGGTTTAATCCAATCGCCTGGTACCATTTCGGGGCGACCAACGGCTGCCACAACAATATCCGCGCCGCGCACGACGGCTGGCAAATCCTTGGTCCGTGAATGTGCGATTGTGACAGTGCAGCTATCGCCCAACAGCAATTGCGCCATGGGTTTGCCAACGATATTTGAACGCCCAATCACAACTGCATTCATGCCAGATAAGGACCCATGATAGTCCCGCAACATCATCAAACACCCGAGTGGCGTACACGGCACCATGGATTTTTGCCCTGTCCCCAATAGCCCCACGTTTGAAATATGAAATCCATCCACATCCTTTTCAGGGGCGATTGAATTGATCACCAAATCTTCGTTCAGGTGCTTGGGCAAGGGCAGTTGAACCAAGATCCCATGCACATCCTTATCCGCGTTCAGATCCGCGATAAGTTTCAGCAAATCATCCTGCGATGTATCAGCGTCCAATTTGTGTTCATAGGAATTCATGCCCGCTTCGACGGTTTGTTTGCCCTTTGAACGCACGTAGACTTGGCTGGCAGGATCTTCCCCCACCAATACAACGGCCAATCCTGGTGTGATGCCGTTTTCTTCTTTGATACGGGTGACATGTTCTGCGACTTGGCCGCGGACTTTGGCCGCGAATGCCTTGCCATCGATTATCTGTGCGCTCATCGGTTCCTCGCAAATGGCGTTATATTCAGTTCTGAATAAACAAAGGGCGCGAAAAATCGCGCCCCAGTGGTGTCTTAGAAGAGGCCCTCAATCAGGCCTTCGTCATTCAAACAAATGGTTTCTGCTGCGGGTTTGCGTGGCAAACCAGGCATTGTCATAATCTCACCACAGACAGCAACAATGAAGCCTGCACCTGCACTTAGGCGTACTTCGCGTACTGGAACACTGTGGTTATCAGGTGCCCCACGCAAGTTCGGGTCGGTTGAGAAACTATACTGTGTTTTTGCCATACACACTGGCAAATTACCGTATCCCTGCTCTTCCCAAAGGTGCAGTTGATCGCGGATTTTCTTGTCCATCAATGCCTCATCCGCGCGGTAGATACGTTTACAGACAGTTTGGATTTTATCCGCCAATGACATGTCATCTGCATAAAGTGGGGCAAAGTTTGCCATATCCGCATCCGCGATTTCCGCAACACGTGTGGCAAGTTCCTTTGATCCTTCGGACCCATCCGCCCAATGTTTGGAAACAATCGCCTCTGCGCCTTGGCTGGCAACAAATTCTTTGACCGCTTCAACTTCTGCATCTGTGTCTTTGACAAAGTGGTTGATCGCAACAACCACAGGAACACCAAATGATTTTAGGTTTTCGATGTGGCGGCCTAGATTTGAACACCCTGCTTTAACCGCATCAACGTTTTCATCACCCAAATCGTTTTTCGCGACACCACCGTTCATTTTCATGGCCCGCACAGTTGCCACCAAAACAACCGCAGATGGGGCAAGCCCCGCTTTACGGCACTTGATGTTCATGAATTTTTCAGCACCAAGGTCCGCACCAAATCCTGCCTCGGTCACAACGTAGTCGGCCAATTTCAACGCAGTCTGTGTCGCGATGACAGAGTTACAACCATGTGCGATATTTGCGAATGGACCACCGTGGACGAATGCAGGGTTGTTTTCCAATGTCTGTACAAGGTTTGGTTGCATCGCGTCCTTCAACAACACAGTCATCGCGCCATCTGCCTTGATATCGCGGCAGAAGACTGGACTGCGGTCACGGCGGTAGGCAACAATCATATCACCCAAACGTTTCTGTAGATCGGCCAAATCGGTTGCCAAACATAGGATCGCCATAACTTCGGAGGCCACAGTGATGTCAAATCCTGCCTCGCGTGGGAAACCATTTGAAACACCACCCAAAGATGCCGTGATTTGACGCAATGCGCGGTCATTCATGTCTACCACACGGCGCCATGTGACGCGGCGCAGGTCGATGTCCAACTCATTACCCCAATAAATGTGGTTATCGATCATGGCTGACAGCAATGAGTGCGCAGATGTGATCGCGTGGAAATCACCAGTGAAATGCAGGTTCATTTCTTCCATCGGAACGATTTGTGCGTAACCACCACCTGCGGCGCCGCCCTTCATCCCAAAGTTTGGACCCAAAGATGCCTCGCGGATACAGATCATCGCGTTTTTACCAATTGCGTTTAGGCCATCACCCAAACCCACGGTTGTTGTGGTCTTACCCTCACCCGCTGGTGTCGGGTTAATCGCGGTGACAAGGATCAGCTTGCCATTTTCGCGCCCCTGCAAAGAGTTGATGAACTCTTGACCAACTTTTGCTTTGTCGTGGCCATAGGGCAGCAAGTGTTCAGTTGGAATGCCCAGTTTTTCACCAATCTCTTGGATTGGTTTCTTGTTTGCCTCGCGGGCGATTTCGATATCAGATTTGTGGCTCATCGGTGACTCCCTACTCCACGGGTGTGGTTTCTCTCGCGTGGGTATACTGAGTCCTTTTTCGGATGCGACCTGCATTTCCGACATTTTCGAACCAAACTGCGGCGAGATGGCACACTTAGGTTTCTGATGGGAAACGGAACGACGGCACAATCAACTTTGTGCCAACCAGGCCCGCTGATCGGGAATATGAAGTCGTAATTGATCACCGACACTCAATTGCCCCTCTCGCTCGACCCAGGCCGTGACGCCCCGCCGTCCCCATGCGGCAGCTTTGAATCCCTTTGCCTCGTTGGGGTGGTCCATCTTGATTTCGGCTACTGGCAAGTGGCAGGGTCGGTTTTGCATATCAATGGTCAGTGTCGTTCCCGCATCATTTTGCAAACGGCTTGATGGGGGAACATGCGAAAAATCTGGAATGCCGCGCAGGACAACACTGGCCCCAATCCATGACGGATCAAGGTGCGCGATACCCATGTTTTCCGCGATCACGGATAGCTCTTCTTCGCTGACGATGGACAATTGCCGAACATTGCGGATTTCCGTGCCACGTTCATATTGTGACAAAACGCGCGAACAGGACGGGCGCGTTAAACCCCCATGCGTTTCCCCAGCGGGTCCTGAAAAACCCAAGGACAGCGATTGTGCTGACGTTGATCGTAAACCCGCATCCCGATCACCCACCTGCCCCAGCCAAATGATTTCGCCAAAATAGTCTGTTGGTTTGAGTGCTGGCATATCAATCGCTCCATAATGTGTTCTGGGATCTTTTGGCCTGATCGCTGTCATATTTGGGGCCACCCAAATCTCCATCGCTCGCTTCTTTCAGAAGATCACCTGCAGTGGGTAAATCCGCGGGTCGGGTTTGCGACCAAAGGCCCGAGCGCATCAAGGCACGTGAACATTGCGAATAGATTTCAACCACCTTGATCACGATCACGGTTTTGGGGATGTGCCCGTCCTTTTCAAATAGCGCACGTAAATCCTCATCCGCACTTAGACGCGCAATCCCGTTGACGCGCACCGCGAAATTATCGCCCCCCACAAGGAACAAAAGCGACACGCGCCCATCCTCGACAATATTGCGAAGGCTATCGAGGCGATTGTTCCCGCGCCAATCGGGCATGGCCATTGTGTGCTCATCCAAGGCAATCACTGTCGGGCCATCATCGCCGCGCGGGCTTCCGTCGGTGCCATTTGGGCCAACGGTGGTCAACACGCAAAACCGTGCGGATGTGATCCATTGCCAATATTTTGGAGTTATTTTGGTGACCACTTTCCTAATCGCGGCGGGCGCGGCATCGCCACATAGCACCTCTAACCCCTTAACCGTTTGCAAATATTCAATCGAATTTAAATCCAGCATCGCGCATCAATTCCTTTGAACGCGTTTCAACCACGTCCTCTAGATGCGACATGAACGCGTTTTTCTCTAATCCCGGTTCAATCGGATCAAGGAATTCGATGACCGCTGTCCCAGGCTTTTTCAAAATACCATAGCGTGGCCAAAATACCCCAACATTGCAGGCCACAGGATAGCACCGCTGCCCCAATTCCGTGTATAATACCGCACTGCCCACCTTATACGGTTTATGATCGCCCGGGGCAACGCGTGTTCCCTGGGGGTAAATCACCAACTGGCCCCCTGGGACCTTTCCGCTTTTGACGCCATCCATCATTTGTTTGATCGCTTCTGCGCGTTTGCCCCGTTCAACGGGCACCGATCCTGTCAGTTTCCCAAACCACCCCAAAACAGGCACATGTTTAAGTGAAGATTTCATAATATATTTGGGCTGTGGAATTTGTGACGCAATCATCAGAACATCCAAGAAACTTTGATGCTTGGCGGCAACCAAGGCCTCTTCTGTAGGCGGCTTGCCGCGAAATTCGGTTTTCAGGCCAACCATCCAACCTGCGGTCCACATCACCCAGCGGCAATAGGTATGCACGGTTAAATAAACATATTTCTGTTTCCACAGTGCCAGCGGCAGCATGCCAATCCCAATGACCGCCATCATCAGATACATCTGCACCGTAAAGATCAAAGATCGAAGCCATTGAAACATGTTATGTCAGTCCTTTTAAAACGCGGTTCGCCGCATATCGTGTCGCACTAAAAGCGATTGAGGATAAAATTGGTGGGATCAACACCAGCCACATCCATTCAACGCCACTTAACCGCAGGCCCGTTAAAATGGCGGCTTGCTCTTCTTCGCCGGGGAATAACGCGACGACACCCGCCCCAATGATCGTGCCCACAACAGCGCCGATAAATGTGCGAAACGCAAACCGTCGCACAAAGGCGGCCTCGATATAGGCATCTGTTGCCCCGATCAGGCGCAACACCGTGATCACCTGTGCATTGGCAGCCAATGCCGCACGCGCGGCCAGAATGATCATTGCACCACTGGTCAATCCAATAAGGCCAATGGCAACCACCCCAAGCACAGTAAGCCAGTTTGCCGCCTGAACCAACGGGCGACGCCAGCGTACGTGGTCATCCAACACCGCACTGGGCAATTCCCCCGTGAGACGCAATCGCAGCCCTTGTGGATCAAATCCGTCAGGTGTCTGAATAATTTCAATCAAACGCGGCAGGGGCAGTTTATCAAAGGGAACATCAACCCCCAGCCAAGGTGTCAGTAAATCGGACTGCTCCTTACTGCTGAGTGCGCGTGCCGAGGCAATACCGGGTGTGGTTTCCAAAATTTCAATCGCGCGGGCAACCTGTGCATCCAATTGTTCGACAGGGGCCGAAATGCGCAAGGTTGCGGATTGTTCCAAAGCCTCGGACCAGTCCTGTGCTAAGCGATAGGATGCAAGGGACAGTGCCAATGCAAAAACCACCAAAAACGCCATTGCAGCCGCCGTCAAACTGGTCAACGTCGAGGTATATCCACTGGCGGGGACAACGCGATCGCGTTGCAAATCGCCCACGAACAACGCGGCAAGGGCCGAAAAAAGCGCGCTCATAAGTTCGCACCTGCAAGCTGCAGGCGTTTATTCGCAATCCGCAAAACCCGCGCCTGAACCTGTGATTTGGCCGATCGAATAAGGCTTAGATCATGGCTGGCGATAACCACGATGTTCCCAATACGGTTCAATTGCAACAAGAAACGCAACAAACGTTCCGACACTTCCTAAGCCACATAGCACGAGGGTCCAGCGGCCAACACAAATTCGGGTGACATGATAATGGCAAGCACAAGGGCAGCGCGGTCCCGTCGACCCCCCGACACGTAC
>CAXACF010000106.1:0-6297 GCA_963967125.1 uncultured Rhodobacterales bacterium
ATTATTGATGAGCTAAAAACTCTAATAAATTCTTCTGGATATGTTTTGATAGACATAGATGGAATTAGACTTGAAAACGATAATTCATGGGGGCTAATCAGAGCTTCGAATACTTCGCCAAATCTTGTTTTGCGATTTGAGGGCAAGACAGAAAGTGACTTATTGGAAATAAAAAATTATTTCAAAGAGTTATTGTCTAAAATAGAAATTGACTTGAAATTAGACTTCTAATGAGTATCTCTGAAACTAACGCGATTAATATTTCAAAAGTTCTAGGTGACACCTGCGGCGCATTGTTTGCCAATTCCCACAGGGCTTTCAATGAAACAGGCGGCGTGCCTTCCCGAAACATTTTTCACCGTTTGGTCCAATGTGTTCATGCGCGGTGGGTTGCAGGCGGGCGAACGTATTTTGATACATGGCGGGTCATCTGGAATTGGAACAACTGCGATCCAACTGGCCAATGCCTTTGGCGCGCGGGTTTTTGTGACCGCAGGCAGTGATGATAAATGTCAGGCCTGTGTCGACTTGGGTGCAGAACGGGCGATCAATTATCGCGACGAAGATTTTGTGGACGCGATGCGCGCGGTTGGTGGGGCAAATGTGATATTGGATATGGTGGGTGGACCCTATATCCCGCGAAACCTTAAGGCGCTTGCAGATGATGGACGCCTGGTGCAGATCGCATTTTTGCAAGGTCCCAAAACCGAAGTGAATTTTGCGCAATTAATGACACGCCGATTGACATTCACGGGATCAACACTGCGCCCACAATCAGATTTGGCCAAAGCGAAGATTGCCCAACAGTTGCGCGATGTGGTTTGGCCTCTCTTGTCGCAGGGGAAAATTGCGCCAGTTATGGACAGTACATTTAACATGACTGAAGCCGCCGCTGCGCACAGCCGTATGGAAAGTAGTGCGCATATCGGCAAAATTGTTCTGGCGGTTCATCCAGACGAATAAAGGTAGCGAAAATGGCAAAAACAGTAATTATCGAAGAATTTGGCGGATCAGATCAGTTAAAGGTTGTTGATCGTGATGTGGGCGAACCCAAAGCGGGTGAGGTGCGCATCGCACATCGTGCTGTTGGCCTAAACTTCATCGATGTCTATCAACGTACGGGCCTTTATCCGTTAGAGTTGCCAACGGCACTTGGTATGGAAGCCTCAGGTGTTATCGAAGCGGTGGGCGAAGGTGTCACACATTTGAAAGTGGGTGATCGCGCTGCATATGCCGCCATGCCACCCGGTTCCTATTGTGAGGCACGTGTGATGCCCGCGGCGCAGGTTTGTCCTTTGCCTGATCGGGTTAGCTTCGAAGAAGGCGCGGCCATGATGCTGAAAGGGTTGACGGTTCAGTATCTGTTCCATCGCACCACGCCGATCAAAGCGGGGGATACAGTGTTATTCCATGCGGCTGCAGGCGGTGTTGGTTTGATCGCATGCCAATGGGCGCGCTCTGAAGGCATTAATCTGATCGGAACCGCGGGAACAGATGAAAAATGTGCGCTGGCGCTGGAACACGGTGCAAACCATTGCATCAATTATAATGACCAGGATTTCACTGCCAAAGTCCGCGAGTTGACTGATGGAAAAGGTGTGGATGTCGTTATGGATGCGGTTGGTGCCTCTACATTCGAGGGGTCGCTTGATTCCCTAAAACCACTCGGGATGATGATCAGTTTTGGAAATGCATCGGGGCCCGTTCCTCCGTTTAATATTGGTTTGCTGGGTCCAAAAGGGTCTTTGAAAATCACGCGACCAACCTTGTTCACGCATATTGCGGATCACGCAACCTGTCAGGATATGGCCGCACAACTGTTTGCCAAAGTGCAATCAGGTGACGTGAAAATTCGGATTGATCAGTCACATGCATTGCATGACATCCGCGCCGCCCATGATGCGTTAGAGGCGCGCAAAACCACAGGATCAACAATCCTGACTGTTTAAATGTTAGGTAAACGTACCCGCCACGCGCCCCAAAAGCATAAAGGCGCGTGCCGTGCGTGTTTCTGACAATGCAGAAATCTCAGCCTCGGTTGCGGTGTCCTCGAATTTGGCAAACCCCTTGTCAAATAGACGCAAGAAGTGATGAGCGGCATCGCGAAATACGGGATCTTTTTTCATGCGCACATTGGTTAGGGCCAATGAAGAACGGTCTCGAATACCACCCAATGCCGCAATCGTGCGCCCGCGTTCACCCTGCGCAAAACGCCGCCATATTTCGGGGCGTGCCATGTCAGGGCGCAAATCATCCATGTAAATCCCATCTTGGCTCAGCAGGGTCAAAACATCCTGCGCGGCTTGGATCAATTGATTTGTATTGCGATCAGCAAGGGCGCGGCGCAATGCGGCGAACCCTGCTTCATCATTTGCATCCTCTGGGAAATGCAGCGCTTTGATGAAATCTTCGTTCTTCAGCGGTTCGGCTAAAACTTCGACAGGGGTCCCAAGTTCTAGTACAGTTTGTTGTTCCCCTTCCGCCGCTTGCGGGGCGGCAATTTCTGGCAGTGGTCGTTTTGATTGCGCAAGACGAGAGGACGTGAACATCGCAATCGCCGTTTCTGTTTTTCGCTGGCTTTCTGCGATTTGATCCAGACGTTTGTTGACGTTGCCCTCACTTGCTGGGACGCCAGACATCTTTGCCTGATCAATATAGGCCTTGCGCAGGGCTTCGATTGCCACATTCAACCGTTGGCTTTCCTGTTTCATGCGGTGGGACGTGCGGATCACCATGACCGAAACCCACAGGATGCAAACTGGCATGAAAATCAGCAGGATACTGGTCAGCATACCGGCCGCCAGTGTCGCATTGTTCAGCAGGACATAGGCACTGACGCCCAGCCATAGAATTGCCAAGGCAATACCAATCCATTCGATCAAAAGCGTTGGTTGTTTCTGCGTCCCCAGATAGAGGCCAGCGGGTGTTGAGTTGGTTCCTCTATCGTCGTTCATCTGCGCCTACTCACGCGTAAACGATATCAAGGATTTCATAGGCCTTTTCGCCACCCGGCGTGCGAACCTCAACACTGTCACCAACATCTTTGCCAATCAGCGCGCGGGCAATTGGGGATTTGACATTCAACAACCCCTTTTCAATATCCGCTTCGTGTTCGCCTACGATCTGCCATGATTTTTCTTCGTCGGTATCCTCGTCAACTACAGTCACGCGTGCACCGAACTTGACGGACCCAGACAATTGAGAGGGATCAATCACTTCGGCAAGTGAAATGATGCCTTCTAATTCCTTGATGCGTCCTTCGATAAAGCTCTGCTTTTCGCGGGCCGAGTGATATTCCGCGTTTTCGGACAGATCACCATGCTCACGCGCCTCTGCAATTGCCTTAATAATATTTGGGCGATCTTGGCTCTTTAGCGTCTTTAGTTCTACCTCAAGTGCGGTGTGACCCGCAGGTGTCATTGGGATCTTATCCATGTGTGTTCCGCTGCAAAATAATACGTGTTGATTGATAGTATGCACTGATATCTACGCGATCAAGCCTTTGCAACGTCTAGGGGGAAAATGTGCAAATTTGCGTGATATCTATTCATGATTAACGCCTAGACGTCAGGGAATGTCGCAAAAATTGCGATTAAGTGCCGCAAAGCAGCATTTGGACGACGCGTTTTGATTGACGCACCCCTGATCGTCAGGGTAACCCATGCCTCAACGAAATTTCTGCGACCCGAGGAGGAGGAGCGCCGATGTCTGAATTTGAACGCGAGGCAATGGAATGTGACGTTGTAATTGTTGGTGCTGGACCTGCGGGTTTGTCAGCGGCAATTCGACTAAAGCAACTTGATGCTGATCTAAATGTCGTTGTCCTGGAAAAGGGCTCAGAGGTTGGTGCGCATATTCTCTCAGGTGCTGTTTTGGATCCATCGGGTTTGTCGCGTTTGATGCCAGATTGGAAAGAAAAGGGTGCACCGCTGAATGTACCTGTGAAAGAAGACAACTTCTATGTCTTGGGTGAAGCTGGGCAAATTCGTTTGCCAAATGCAATGATGCCACCATTGATGAACAACCATGGCAACTACATCGTATCGATGGGCAATGTTTGCCGCTGGATGGCGGAGCAGGCCGAAGCCATGGGCGTTGAAATTTTCCCAGGTATGGCATGTTCAGAAATCGTTTATGGCGACAATGGCGAGGTGAAGGGCGTTGTTGCAGGCGAATTCGGCAAGAACCCTGATGGTACGCCATCTGATGCATATGAGCCAGGCATGGAATTGCATGGTAAATATGTCTTCTTCTCAGAAGGTGCGCGCGGTTCATTGTCCAAAGAGGTCATCGCAAAATATGACCTAGATGCAGAGTGTGACGTGCCAAAATTCGGCATCGGCATGAAAGAGATTTGGGAAGTAAAACCAGAAAACCACAACGAAGGCGAAGTGACCCACACAATGGGGTGGCCGTTGGGCTGGAAAAATTCGGGCGGTTCGTTTGTCTATCACTTGGACAATAACCAAGTTTACGTCGGTTATATCGTCGATCTGAACTACAAAAATCCGCACCTGTTTCCCTATATGGAGTTCCAGCGTTTTAAGCATCACCCAAAGATCGCCAAATTGTTGGAAGGTGGCAAGCGCGTCGCCTATGGCGCACGTGTCGTGACCAAAGGTGGTTTCCAATCTATCCCGCAAACCGCATTCCCGGGTGGAGCACTGCTTGGTTGTTCAGCGGGGCTTGTGAACTTGCCGCGCATCAAGGGTAACCACAATGCGATGCATTCGGGCATTGAGGCCGCAGAAGCAGCCTATGCCGCGATCCAAGAGGGTCGTGAGGGCGATACACTTGAGGCATATGACGCAGCACTACGTGCAGGACCCGTTGGCAAGGATCTAAAAACAGTACGCAATGTTGCGCCACTGAACGGTAAATTCGGCCCGCTTGGCGGTCTAACCCTTGGTGGGTTTGACATGTGGTTCCAAAGCGCGTTCAAATTCTCACTCTTTGGTACTGTGAAGCATGGCAAAAACGATGCACAGTCAACCGAGACAGCGGATAAGCATGCGCCAATCGAGTATCCAAAGCCAGATGGGGTTTTGTCATTTGATCGTTTGACCAACGTGTCATTTTCGATGACAAACCACGAAGAAAGCCAGCCCGCGCATTTGCAGCTATCTGATGTGAATATTCCGATTTCAGTGAATCTTCCCAAATATGCGGAACCCGCCCAGCGGTACTGCCCAGCGGGTGTTTACGAAGTGGTCGAGGAAGAGGGCCAGGATCCACGGTTTGTTGTGAACTTCCAAAACTGCGTTCACTGTAAAACATGTGATATCAAAGACCCAAGTCAGAATATCACATGGGTAACGCCACAGGGTGGTGACGGACCAAACTATCCAAACATGTGATCTGTCGTTCACACGTTTAATCGGCAAAAATCACGCGGGACCATGTTTATTCATGTGTCCCGCGTTGTCATTTGTAATTTCTACGCTTAGCTTTACATTATCGAAAATTGAGGGATAAGCAGTTGCAACGCATTTTCGGACTATCACTGGCTCTTTTGTCTGTAATGACAGGATCGGGCGCACTTTCTGATGCTTCGGGGCCATATTTGGCGGCACAAAGCGCGATGCGCGCAAACGATTTTGCGCTTGCCACCCAATACCAATCGCGCGTCTTGACGATGGATCGCGACAACGATGCGACAATGCGGGATTTGTTGTTTTCCTATGTTGCGTTGGGACGTTTGCGCGACGCGGTCCCAGTTGCGAATTTGTATTCTGCACGTGGGGCAGATGATTTTGTTACCAACTTAATCGTGCTTCTTGGCCAGATTGAGGATGAAGATTTTGCAGGTCTGACCGCGACACTTGAAAACGAAGACGAGTTTAGTCTGAACCCCTTTATCCGTGAAGTTGTGACCGCATGGGCCGAACATGGGCAGGGCAATGCCAAAGCGGCGCAGCGCATCATTGACGATATTTCGGGGCGACCTGGATTTGAAACATTCGCGGCCTTTCATCGTGCGATGATGTATCTTGCCGACGGAAAAAACGAAGATGCCTTGGCGGTTTTAGACGGATTTGACAATACCGCAGGCATTCTAACAGACCGTGCCCTTCTGATCAAAACCGCCTTGTTGCAGCGGATGGGACAATCAGATCAGGCACGCGCATTTTTTGATGCGAAGTTTTCCGTAGGAAGTTCACCAGAAAGTACCGCGATCCTACGAAATTTGGACCGTAACGAACCAATCGTTTCGGGTTTGCCCCGCACTGTTTCGCAGGCGATGTCTGAAATATTCTTCACGCTGGCGTTGTTCATCCAAGAGCAGGTCGATCCAAG
>CAXACF010000107.1:0-6221 GCA_963967125.1 uncultured Rhodobacterales bacterium
TGCGGGATCGTCAAAACGGGTGAAGTGATAGAGTGCGGCTACTGTAAACATGCGCCTCCATTACCTTGAAACTTTGACAATTGGCAAGATCGCAAGTGACGCAGGACACCTTAACCTGTGCTGATATTCTGACGAAAAATCTTGACGCGAATGTTTCTATGACTTGGTGACATCGATGTTATGGCGATTTTGGCAAATTTTTTTGTGGGACTTTACGTCTCTCTTTGGGGGAATTCATAGATGGCAACAATCTACGATGTCGCAAAAGCTGCGGGTGTTTCTGCCAAAACAGTGTCGCGCGTCTTGAACCAAGATGCGCTTGTTGGACGGGAAACACGCGAATAGGTTGAGCCGGCGATCAATACATTAAGCTATGTGTCATCAAACGCCGCACGGATTATACGATCAAACCGTTCAGGTATCGTTGGTTTGATCACAGGGGCAATTTCGCAAACATTGGATAACCCTGAGCTTACCGGTATCCCTGATCTTTTTTTATCGTTCAGCGTACCAAGTATCGCGGATGGTTTAGTGGGCATGTCTTTCATTCAGGCCTGCCAAATCAGCCATGAAAAGGACGGGCAGTGGACGCCGTTGGCGTAGGCACATAATCCCATCACTGAAACGCGTTTGGCAGCCCGAAATCGTTTTACGAAGTACCAAAGGCATCAAGCACGTTTTGTGTGACTTTGATGACTTGGGCGTCACTGCGGATAAGGCCGGAAATCCATTCACAGGTGGCGGCGGTGAATACTTCACCTTGTCCCTTCTTCCAGTGAACGATCATGCCGTTTCCGCGTGTGCTTGCGTCCAGTGTTTCGGGCGTTAGCGCACCAAAGACCGCACGCGCTTTGAACTCTGCGTCTGCTTGGTCGATGTAGAGGGTTTCGCCCCACACGCCTGCATCGGTTTCGACATTGGTGGCGAGCCCCATGGCAAGGATCGTGATTTCGGGTGCGGCCCCATCTTGGGTCGTGGGATAGGGCAGGCCGTCAATCATATGGTAATCCAGTCCATCAACTTCATACCCAAAGATCCGCGATGAGGCCCCTAAAATATCCCCATACCCCAATCCAGCGCCCTGAAAGGCCCAGTGGTCAGGTCGATAAACTGTAAAGCCTCCCGCACCGTTCCCGACACATCTACCCAGTCCTGCATAGATACCGTTCAGTGCATTCACCCCAAAAGTCAGTGCGCCGGGGCGGTTTGCAGGGGCGATATCCCATGCGGATGTGGTCAATTCAGGGGTTGGACCATTCAAAAATGGATCGGTTTCAGCGATGTATTTATAACAGGTCTGTGTTTTTCCCTGATCACTCAGCCGCGTTTGCCACAAAAAATTACCGGCAAAACGCGCGACCTTACCGCCGCCATCGACGTAGGCATCAACCCTGTCGCGCATGCGTGCGCTCCAATATTCGTCATGACCGATGAAAATCACACATGCGTATCCTGATAAGCGATCAGGATCACGGTCCAATTCATCCTGTGTTGCATAATCTAGGTCATAACCCATTGTTTCGGCCCAATGGGCAAAATGGCGTTCATAACTTGCCCATCCCGCTGAAGCATATTTTTTTGAATACCCATAGGCATAGGCCCATTCCATATAGGGGTAACGGGTCATTTCACCGTGTTTTGGGGGGACATCAGGCACTGCGCGTGGTGCGCCATTTGGCAATTTGCAGAACCCGCGCGACCATGGACGTTGCGACGAAAGGACGGGTGAAAATGCGTTTTCGTCCTCACCTGCGATCCCCTCATAATGATTTGATCCACCCCAACAGTTATAGGCCTGCCATGTGCCTGTTGCACAGACGAGCAGATAGCTTGGGCGTTTCGGGGAAGGCGCACTGCGAATAAGGATCAGATGATGTTCCTCAACAAAATCGTCCCCCCGTTTTGCACGCAGTGTCATTAGGTAACCACCTGGACGCCAAGTTTCGGGGACAGTGAAACGCATGCTTTCCTGCCACCCGCAGCCGTTGATGGAACAATCTACAGGGGTATCCTGATGTTGACCCACGATATCATCAACCTGCATCACACAATCATAGATCGGGCCGTCACGGCCAATTTCCAGCGACCATGTGTCTGCGGTGGTGGATACATGAAGGGCCACTTCGTCGCCCGGGCTGTAGCAATGATCTGGTGTGTAGCCCCAAATTTCTAAAACATCCGCATTGCGAGCAGGACCAATATAATAGTGATCCAATATATGGCGGGCACGTGCGCGTGTGCGGGGTGTAATAGCGGAATGGGGACCATCGTGTTGCACAAATGACTCCTATGTTTTGATACGCTTTTTCTTTGATGCCTATGGGGTAACGTCCAACTCTGCGATTAGATTGGCAAATGACGCCCCATGCATATCACGATCAAAACGCGTGCCTTGGACAATGGGGCGTGGAAAGCTGAATTTGACCACACGCACATCTGGCAAATCATATCGTTTCAAGTCAGAGAGCGAAATGCCCAAGGCATGCGCCACGCCTGCGCTATCTGCGGCAACCTGGGCGCGTCTGAATTCTGCATCATCAGCGCAAAATATATCGATTGTGATCCAAAATGGCCCTGCATTTTTGGACCGTATCTTATGTGTGATGTCGGCCAATTTGGTCATGCGCGCACCTGTTCAACTGTTAGGGAAAAGGCCTGCATCGGATCATCTAACTCCATGACATGGTTCAGACAAAATTCATATATTTCACCGCGGTTCATTTCATTGGGCGAAAAGGGAAAGGCGAATGTCGGCATTTCTTCATCGTCGGTCAATGGCATATGCAGCAGATAGGGATTTAGCATTTTGGCCACTTCTTTTGCGACCATTTCGCTTGGCGCTGTGACAATCCCCAAAACGCCCACCTCGGATCCGATTTGGGCATTCATATCTTGTGCGCCAAGTGTGGCATTCAACCCGATGATGCGTAATTCCAGAGTAAAGTCCCCTTCGATGCGCTCTTGGGCTTTTTGGCGACAGTTTTCTTCAACAGCCTCAGTCCAGGTTTCAATGTTTTGCACATATCGCGCCTCTCGGATCAGGGCGAGTGATACGCATTGATATCCGCCGCACCGCGCCCCTTCCAGTTTAACGGTATAGGTGTCGCTGGGTACCCATGTGCTGCCCGTGACACGCACACGCCTGTCGTCCAATGTGGTATGGGTTGCGCCCGTCACGTCCAGATGACCGCCTGGTTCATATAACTGCAACGGATTGGAATTTTCATAAAGCATATGCGCCGAAACGGTATAGGGGGTGGCCCGCGCATTTTGTCCCATGGGTTCGACTGTAAATCCATCTGCATCAAAGGTGATCATGATGGTCCCTGATGACGGATTGGTTGTGGCCAATGCCCCACATTCCCCGATTTTTGCGCCATGCCATGCGCCCCCCGCATGACACCCCCGCGCCAATGGCAGCGCCGCAATTGTGGCCGTATCTGTTGTGCGTCCTGCAATCACGATATCCGCCCCTGTATTCAGGGCCGCTTGGATTTGTTCCGCGCCTGCCAGTGCGACGATATTGGTGCAGCTTTGCAAAACACTGTGGTCAATATCTATCACAGGTTCCAACGGCGTGATACGACCCTGATCAAGGGCGCGCATAACCCGATCAGCGGGTTGGCCCGATTTCAAAACGGCAACAGTGACATCCTGACCCGTTTCAGTTGCAATTTCCTTGGTGATGTCCAGTAGCCAATCAACCGCATCATCCGCACCGCATGTGCCTGCGGTTCCGATGACCAAGGGCACATTCGCCATGGCACGAGCCTGCATCAATTCGCGCCATTCTGATTTTATGGAACTGCGCGAATATTTCGATGTTCCCGTTCCCAAATAATGCGGACCACTGTCGGTTGAGCCGCCGTCAATTGCGATCAGATCAGGTTTGCGTTCGATGCCCCGCATAAGTGCGTCACGATCATATCCCAGTCCAAGCGCACCAGATGGGATCAGAATTTTGGTGATAACAGTTTTATCCACGGTGCCTCACGTCTTGGTTGTCCGTCGCACATAGTGTGTTCACCTGACACATGGCTGACAGCGGTTTAACTTTGTCAATTCTGGACAATGGCATTTTCCCATTCGGCAATGAAATTCTTTTTCTTGAAATAATCCAAATAAACCAACAACCCTGGACCCATTGAAATGCGGTATAGCGTGCTTTGCTCTGCCTGCCCAAGGGATTGGGTTTTCAACAGGGGTGACACGCCAGAGGGATAGGTTTGCGTAAGAACAAAGTCCAAAAACTCTGCCGCCAAAACGGGGTTGTCCGATGTTTTTGGGATCAACATAGTGCGCAACATCACGATTGAAAAATCAGACGGCAAAATAATTGTGAATTTGTCTTGGTGTGGGCTTTTTTCCGCGTAACTTGCCAACACGTTATAGGCCACTGCCAAATCGCCTTTTACAACGTCATTAATCATCTCAGACGCGCAACAATAAAGCGTTGGATCAAGCGTGCCCATCACCTCGGTCAACCGCCAATAGGTATCTGATGCGCGGGCATCTTGGGTTGCAAATAAGTACCCCGCACCAGATTTTCGAATATCATATGTGCCAACACGTCCTTTGAAACGATCTGGATTCTGTCGCAAGGCGGTGATCAATTGTTGGCGATTTTGGGGAATGGGCAACCCCTCAAACAGGGCGTTGGAAATCACAAAGCCCGCAGGTTCTTGGGTAAAGGCGTAAACCATGTCATTCCAAACGGCCCAATCTGGCAAATCTTGGGTTGTAGCTGATGTATGTTTGCGCGCAAATCCGTCATTGGCCAGTTTGGTTTGCAAATCCATTGCGCTGGAAATCACGATGTCAAAGGAGTGTTTTTCCCGCGATATGGCATCCATGACCTCGGTCGAACTGGCAACAGTATAATCAATTGTCACATCAGGGCGAAACGCGCGGAAGGCATCGATAATGGGTTTGAAATAACTGATATCCGCGGTTGACACGATCCTAAGAGGTGCGCCGTTGGTTTCATCCCCGAACACCGCGCGATCTTCGATTTCAAAGGCATAGGCCACATTGGCCAAGAGCCACATTACAATGGAAAGGATAGTGTGACGCATGCGCCTTCTCCTGCGTTATTGCTGAGTATGATGTGCCCGCCATGCGCCCGCATGATATCATCCACAATGGTCAACCCCAGGCCCGATCCGACAATGCCATCTGCGTTTTTTCCGCGCTCAAACCGCTTCAGTAACTGATCAATTTCGGTGTCATCAAATCCGCGCCCTTCGTCCTGCACGCGGATGTGTGCGGTACCGTCTGATTGATCCAGCATGACTGTGATTTTTGTGTCGGCGCAGGTATATTTAACGGCATTATCCAGAACATTTTGAATGGCGTTTTGAACCAGAATTGGATCGCCCTGAATTTTGGTTCGCATCAGTTTGTGTGTTTTGATTTCAACGTCGCGCAATTCAGATATCGGGTGCAAACGGTTCACTGTGTCCACGATCAATTCATCGAGTTGAATGGTTTCACGTGCCAAATCATCGGTGCGAAACGAAACCATTGCATGATCGAGCAGTTGTCCCGCGGTACGGGAACTTTCATCAACCGCGCGGATCATTTCTCGAACGGCTTGGCGGTTTTCTTCCTTTTCAACGCGTCTTAGGGTGACTTCGGCTTGGGTGCGGACAATGGCCATCGGCGTGCGCACGCGGTGTGCGGCCTCTGCGATAAAATCTTCGGATCGGGATAGGGATTTTTGCAGTCGGGTCATCAGAGAGTTGAGTGATGTCACCAGCGGCGCCATTTCTGTCGGGACGGGGGCGGCAACAGGGCGCAAATCACTGGGACCGCGGCGTGAAACCGACCCCGTCAAACGGTGCAAGGGTCGGATCGTCGTTTGCGCAATTACCATGGCAACCACCATGGATAGCAGGAAAAACCCAAACCCAATGGCCAAAGATATCCGTGAAATCCGCGCAATAGATTGGTTCAAACCCGTGAGGGTTTGCGCCACAGAAATTTCCAAATAGGCTTGCCCCTCAAGCGTAGAAAAGCTGCGCCAGGTCGATGCGATGCGAATATCTTCGCCCAAATACGTGGTTGATTGGAACGTGGTTTTATCGTCTGGAGCCGCGGTACGGGGAAGATCGGGGTAGCCTGACAAAAATTCGTCATTCAAACGAATTGCATAAAATGCGCGTTCATCCGTCACGCTATCCAACATGGACAGGGACGAATAGGGTAGATCAATTGAAATA
>CAXACF010000108.1:0-6208 GCA_963967125.1 uncultured Rhodobacterales bacterium
GTTGCTGATAAGACCAATAATTATAGCCGTCTAATCCAATGTTGGTATCACCAACCGAGTATCTAGTGGTGTCATACTTTCGGGCATCCATTTGAGAAATAACTACGTTTAGCAGACTTTCCTGATCGTCTCGGGTGGTTGATCCTGAAGCTCCGTCGTAGGAATCTTTAAAAGAAATTTGTGCCCATAAACCAGGGAGCACACCTTGGTTGTTACCTCTGTCAAACACATTATCATCGATGTGTTGATACCAAAGAGACATGCCTTCTGGCACGTTGTTATCGCTCCAACCAAATCGGCTAGTATGGATAACAGAACCACTGCCGGTTCTAAAAGCCAATTCATGCCATTGGTAAGCATTTGAATAGTCACTGTTGCAATTGCTTTGAGTGTCTACTGCCAGGCAGTAATCAACGCCAACGTCCCCGTAGCTCCAAATCGATGTCGGTATGAAGTTTGGATAAAAATAATCGTTGCTGGTTCCGCTTGGAGAAAAGTGCTCTCGCGGGATAACCGCAAATGCGTAGATATGCCTTGCCGTATTTGTCGGGAAGCCCTCATCAACCCTGCCCGCTATGGTTACTTGGTCTTCATACAGATTATAAGTAGAAGTGGTCGGAGAGCCGTTGCCTATGCTAGCGAACCATTTCATGATGTCATAGTTGTTGCCATTACCCGCACTGGTCATATTGTTCAAAAACTTCCCCATCATCATAGCCCACTCCAGCGATTTGCCCGACGCGGGAAGTTTCCTGACCTATGACGATCTGCAGGCCCCGATTTTAGTGACGCGCAACAACGATGGGAACGTCAAAGCGTTTCTAAATGTCTGTCGCCACCGTGGTGCGCGGGTTGAGGATAAGCCATGCGGTAAGGCGCGTACATTTTCCTGTCCTTATCATAGTTGGACTTTCGATCTGAATGGCAATTTGCGTGGCCTGCCACAACCATTTGGGTTTGGTGATCTGGATAAATCCAAACTTGGACTCGTCGAATTACCCGTCTTTGAAGAATTTGGAATGATCTGGGTGGTGCCATCCAAAACCGAACAAACGATTGATTTTGACGCTTGGACTGCCCCAATGCGGGAACAACTAAACGGATTGGATTTAGGCGGTCACGTCGTTTTCAAAAAATGGTCGCTTGACCGCAACATGAGCTGGCGATTGGCCTTAGAAGGGTTTCAGGAAAGCTATCATTTCTGCTCGGCGCACCGTGACACTGCGTGTTCCAGTTACTTGGACAATCAAAGTGTGCACATGAATTTTTATCCACATGTTCGCCATGCTGTTCCATTACCGTCGATCGAAGAATTGCGTGAAAAACCCGAGGCAGAGTGGGATTATCGCCCACACTATATGACGCAGAATTATTTGTTCCCCGCAAACTTTGTTCAGGTGATGACTGATCATGTTTATGTTCATACGATTATCCCAACAGGGCAGGGAACGTGTAAATTTCAGTGTATGATGCTGATTCCAGAAGCGCCAAAGACAGAAAAAGCAGAGCGGTATTGGAATAAAAATTACGATCTAATTCGGATCGTATTTGATGAAGATTTCGTAATTGGCGAAGGTATTCAAAAGGGATTGAACACCAACGCCAATCAGGAATTTTTGTTCGGTATGTACGAATGTGGCCTGCACTTTGGTCAAACCGCAATTGATGATGCGCTAAAAGGTGATTTAACTGTCGACACGGTTTAGGTGGTATTCAGACAATTTTGTGCCTGTTTGTTCGCAATTGCTCAGCACGTCCGAGAGTTTCCATGCGACTGGATCTGTTTCAGCCAGCTTGCTAATCTGATTAACAATGTTTGGAACACCCAGTTCGTCGGCGTAATGCATCAACCCTCCGCGCCATCGTGGAAAGCCATATCCCAGCACCGAAACCAGATCGATTTCAGCAGCGGAATGCGCAATTCCTTCGCCCAAAATGTCAGCGGCCTCATTGATCATGGCAAGCAGCAGTTGTGCTTGTATCTCTGCTTCAGAAATCTCTGTCCGCGTAACCTTGGCAAAATGTGCTTCTTCGCGGATCAAATCCTCGATCAGAGGGTCATCAACGCGGCCTTTGCCGCCTGGGTATCTGTACCAACCCACGCCCACCTTTTTCCCTAACCTTCCTTCGTCCACCATTCGATCACTGATGGGGATGTAGCGACGATTTGGATCGCGGGTTGCATCCTGACGACGGCGATTTGCATATGCAATGTCCAATCCTGACAAATCCTGCGCCTCGTATGGTCCCATGGCATAACCAAAGTTCACCATGGCCTCGTCCACATCCCACGGTGTCGATCCATCCATTAAAATGGTATCCGCTGCCTCGCGGTAGCGGGCAAGGATGCGATTTCCGATGAATCCATCGCAAACACCAGCAAGAACGGGAACCTTGCGAAGTTTTTTCGCAATCGCATAGGCTGTTGACAGTGTGCGATGCGATGTGGCCTCGCTGCGGACAACTTCCAATAATCGCATGATGTGTGCGGGCGCAAAGAAGTGTAAACCAACGACCCGAGAGGGGTTTTGCGTGCTGTCTGCGATTTCATTTACATCTAGATAAGATGTATTTGTGGCCAAAATCGCGTCCTTAGGCACATGTGCATCTAATTGCGCGAAGATGCTTTTCTTGACGTCCATATTCTCAAACGCTGCCTCGATCATCAGATCAATATCGGCTGTCGAAGCATAGTCATGTGAATATGTAATTCTGGCCTCTAGGGCCAATTTTCTGGCTTCATCAAGGATGCCGCGCGCAACGCCAGATTGGATCAGGCGTCCAACATTTTGACGCGCGCGTTCGATACCATCTGCATCTTCTTCCACTAGGACTACTGAATATCCTGCCGAAATGCAGGCATATGCAATCCCTGCACCCATTGTGCCCCCACCAACAACGCCGATCTTCGTGATGTCAGCGGGTTGGTTTTCTATATTGCTAGGTAGTTTTGCGGCGCGCTCTGCGAAAAACATATGTCGCAATGCACGTGCCTGTGGTTCGGTTCTAAGGGTTAGAAAAGCGTTGCGCTCATTTTTCATAGCAGCTTCAAACGGTAATTCAGAACCAAGTTTTGCAATTTCCAGCGCGCGTTTAGGCGCATTTTGGCCCACCATGCGTTGATCAATTTTTTGGGTGATTTCCTGGGCGATGTCTTGGTCCCAAACTGGGAACGGTAATTCCCATGTTGGTACGCGGCATAACAAATCCTCTGTGTTCACCAAAAATGCGGCTTCGATCACATCGTCGTCGATATCTTGGATCAAACCAATGGATTGGGCTCTTGCAGCGTTGATTGGTTTGCCAAAGCATATCATGTCCAGAGCGGTTTCCAGATCAATCAATCGGGGCAATCGTTGCGTTCCACCAGCACCTGGAATGACGCCTAAACTGACTTCGGGAAATCCAATCTGCGACTTGGGGTGCATAATCCGCATCCGACACGCCAGCGCAATTTCAGCACCCCCGCCCAAGGCAATTCCGTTTATCGCGGCGATCCACGGCACAAAACTTTGATCAATCGCGTCCAATACATCTGGCAAGTGTGGTTCGATCGGGTCACCATCAAATTCCTTGGCATCTGCGCCCGCCGCAAATGCGCGACCCAAACCTGATACAATCACACGTTCTAGGTTCAGTTTTTCTGCTGATCTTACGGCATCCAGCAGTCCTTGGCGCATAGCGGCGTTGATTGCATTGACGGGTGGATTGTTCAATTCCACATATCCCGTGCGACCATCATGATGAAAGTTAAGCGCCATGTTCGTTCCTTACGTCTTTATCCAAGCAGATGTTCAGATTGGATGAGTTTTATGAGTTGGGCTGCGGTTTTTTCCAACGGTTTATGTGAAGTATCCAGTTTATAGTCTGACATCGCATATAATTTTTCGCGACTTGCCAGCAAACCACGCAATTTTTGCATTGCCTGCCCCTGTCCAATTATGGGCCGCGTGTCACCTTGGGCCAAAACGCGCTTCATATGATCATCGGGGGAAGCAGTCAGCCAGATGCAATGAAAATTCGCGTTCAGCATTTGATAGGTTTCCAAATTCTCAACGATACCCCCAGATGCAGCCACAACAACACGATCATGATCTGCAATCAAAGCTTCAAGGGCGTCTGCCTCAAGCTGACGGTATCCATTTTCTCCATAAAGCGCGATGATCTCGGAAATGGGCATTCCGCCTTCTCTGGCAATGACGGCGTTCAGTTCGATGAAAGGTACCTCCAAATCATCCGCCACCATCTGCCCTAGCGTGGATTTACCGGCACCACGCAGCCCAATAAGGCATACGCGGTTGGATTTATGTTCCCCCTCTTGGGAACTGCGCAGAATGCGCAAGGCACGTGTGCGTTTGGTGTCATCTGCCGCGCGAAAGTTATTTGTCAATGTTGGAAATTCTGACAACCATGGGTCTTCTGGCCAAAAAAACCATTCAATCCCCATGTCCAATGCGGTTGCCACCTTTTGCAGCAACGCAATTGAAATATTGCCTTCGCCCGCCTCCATTTGTGCGATGTAACGTGGTGAGACACCTGATTTTTCTGATAGTAATCGACGTGAAATTCCCGCCTTGGTGCGCGCCTTAAGGATGCGCAGACCGACCTGGGCCAATAAATCTGCTTTGGGTTCGGTTTCACTCATCAGGCGCCTCTGTGTTCGTCACTCCAATCAGGACCTAATAAGGGCGTTATCAGATCTTGGACACTTTTCGGAGGAGCGCATTTTTTAAATTCATCAGCGACAATAAAAACACTAACGGATCTAAACGAAAAGCACCGTTTTCCATTTTGGAAGCCGTCGACGCGAAACGTGATAGAGGTGTTTCCCAATTTTACCGGCCACACATGGCACATTAATCTGGCTCGTGGTGTAACGGGGCGTTCAAAATGCATTTGCAGTTGAACAAATGGCGTTCCTAGGTTGTCGTCCAGTTCCATTTGGTACCAGCCGTGGCCCAAATGCTCTTCCCACCACGCGTTGATCGCATCCAGTGCCATTGCAGGAAGCTTGCCTGTATATACAATTTTAGCTGGATCACAGTCACCCCAACCCACCCGAATTTCGTGAAAGAATGTGGCCGTAGTAGTCATTAGTAAGTCTCTACGTGAGAACGCTCTTCGTCCCGCATGACATCCCGCAATGTGAACCATTGTTGGCCAATGCTTTCTGCGATATTTTTAAGAGCGAAATCTACGCCTTCCTCCATGCCGCGCAAACCACAGATGTAAATGTGGGTATTGGGATCATTCAACATCTCGGCAACGCGATCTTCTTCTTTCATCATGCGTTCTTGCACGTATTCCTTTTCGCCTTCGCGGGAAAAGACCAAATGCTGTTCCAAGATGTTTTCGGGTACCTTTTTCAGGGGCCCAAAATACGGCAGGCTGTTTGCCGTTCTTGCGCCAAAAAACATAACCATGCCGCCAGATTTTTCACCGATTGCGCGTTGACGACGCATTGTGAACGCGCGCATCGGTGCGGACCCGGTACCTGTGCAGATCATCAATAAACGGGCATTCGGATCATCAGGCAACAAGAAAGTTGCCCCAAACGGTCCAGTGACGCTGACCTCATCACCAACCGACAGATCACAAAGGTAGTTAGAGCATACACCATTCGCTTCGCGTTTTACGGTAAGGGATAGGTTGTTATAATTTTGACGCTCGCCATCACGTGGTGAAGATACGGAGTAAAGTCGGGGTAGGTGATCTTGGCCTGCATCGGTTGTCCCGGGCGCGATAACCCCGATGGATTGCCCCTCTAACACCGGGAATGGTGTTTGACCAAAATCCAGAATAATGTGACGCACATCATAATCGGGATCATCGGTTAATGATATATTGCCAGTGACTTTTGCTACCGCGGGTTTTCCAAGGTTATGTAGATTGATTGATGGCTTTGCCGCAGATTTCGGTGCAACAGGTCGACCGCCAGCGCCTTTATGTGCATCGGCTAACAGCGCTGCTACGGCATCATCAATTGCCTCGTCTGAAGGCGTATCCGCACTTTCTTGGATGTCCTCTTGTTCTGGCAGCTCCATCCATTCAAATTGTTCTTCCATGGAATACGGCTCATTCACGACGCGCCATTCGTCAATGGACCCAGTTGGGCAAACGGGAATGCAATCCATGCAAAAAATACAGGCCTCAGCATCGACCACGACATTGTCATCATTGTGGTGGATCGCCTGAATTGGGCAGGTCA
>CAXACF010000109.1:0-6130 GCA_963967125.1 uncultured Rhodobacterales bacterium
ATCGTCACCACAAGGGACTGGCTGGATTGATCGCACCAACGGCAAATTCCTATCAGCGATTGCAACCAGGATCACTGTCAGGGTTTTGGCAAAATTGGGGGGGTGATCATCGAAATGTGACAACGCGCGTCAGTGGCGAAGGCGGCAAGAAGGCCCGCCTAGAACACCGAACCGCGGATGCAAGCGCCAACCCATACACCGCAGTTGCGGCCGTATTGCAGGCGGCGCGGCTTGGATTGGAAAACGGCTATGAATTACCTGCCGCCGAAACAGGGGATGGTTTTGAAAAACAGGACGCCAAAAACAGCACAGGTATTGATTTGAAATCAGCGATCGCAGATTTGCAAGCGGACACGGATTTATGTGCCGCTGTTGGTGTCGAATTGACGGCTAATCACATCTTTATGAAGGAAAAAGAGCACCGCAAAACCCGCGACTTAGAGGGTGAGGCATTACGCGATTTCTATGTTTATTTCGTTTAGGGTTTTACGGTTCCAATTTGATCCAAAACCGCGATGTAAACATCCCGTTTGAACGGAACAATGGCATCGACCATTTCAGACTGGTCGATCCATTTCCATTCTGCGAATTCAGGATGGTCCGTTTCAATGTTCACCTGATCATCCGAACCCAAAAACCGCATGCGGAACCATTTTTGTTCCTGCCCGCGATATTTTCCACCCCACAGCTTATCCAGCAATTCAAGCGGCAGATCATAGGCAAGCCAACCCTCGTTTTCCGCCTCGATCCGAACCAAATCGCGCGAAACACCCGTTTCTTCTTCTAGTTCACGCAGCGCGGCTTCTTTGGGGCTTTCGCCTGGGTCAATTCCGCCTTGTGGCATTTGCCAATGTGGACCCTTCATATCGATACGGCGCCCGACAAAAACCCTATCATCAGAATTAACAAGCATAACGCCGACGTTCTGCCGATAGGGGAGTTTTTCAATTTCTTCAGGTGTACGTGTCATGATTATTCAGCACTAATTGCTGACAACCCGCGCAAGATATCAATTGCATAGGCCAACTGATAATCATCATCGCGCAGACGCGCGGCATTTTCTGCCTTTTCACGATCCTCTTCCTGCTGACGAATTTCTTCTTCGCTTAGGCTGTCATTGGACAATGACCCACGTAGGTCAGCTTCGGAATTGAAACGAATACCCTCTTCTTCGTTTTCCACATCTGGTCGACGACGCGGCTGCTTCACGATGATATCAGGTGTCACGCCCAAATTTTGGATCGAACGCCCAGAAGGCGTATAATAACGCGATGTAGTCAATCGCATCGCGGCACTGCCGCGTAATGGCATGACGGTTTGAACCGAGCCTTTGCCGAAACTTTGTGTCCCAACGATGATCGCGCGACGGTGATCCTTTAACGCGCCAGCAACGATTTCAGAGGCAGATGCAGACCCCCCATTGATCAATACAACTATGGGTTTTCCGTCAATAATGTCACCCGGTTTGGCGTTATAACGCTCACCCTCTTCTGGGTTGCGACCACGTGTTGAAACAATCTCACCTTTTTCTAGGAAATCATCCGCCACTTTGATCGCCTGACTGAGCAATCCGCCGGGATTGTTACGCAAATCCAAAACCAGACCGTTGATGTTATCCAATCCACCCGCTTCTTCGACCTGTTTGTTCAGCCCATCAACGATGTTTTTTCGGGTGTTGTCGTTAAAGGTTGTGACGCGCACGACGACACTGTCGCCTTCGGTACGTGCACGCGCTGCGGTCAATTCGATGACATCGCGGGTCAGTTCCAAATCAAACGGCTCTTGTTCACCTTCGCGTACAATTGTGACAACGATATCTGAACCAACAGGTCCACGCATCCGTTCAACCGCTTGGTTCAATGTTAATCCCAGAACGCTTTCGCCATCAACGTGGGTAATAAAATCGCCTGCTTCAACACCCGCATCAAACGCAGGCGTGCCGTCGATTGGAGAGACAACTTTTACAAATCCCTCTTCCATTGTGACTTCGATACCAAGACCACCAAATTCTCCACGCGTTTGGGTTCGCATGTCTTCTGCTGCCTTTGGTGCAAGGTAACTGGAATGGGGATCAAGCGATGTCAGCATCCCGTTGATCGCGGCCTCGATCAATGCGCTTTCGTCAACTTCTTCGACATATTCTGCGCGAATGCGATCAAAGATATCACCAAATAAATCAAGTTGTTCGTAAATTTCCTTACGATCATTTTCTGTCTGTGCCAGCACAGGACCCGCCAACTGAAATGACGCTACAGCCCCCAAAGAAACGCCCAGCCCAACTGCGATTAATGTCTTTTTCATCGTTTAACCCCGAATTCTTCGAACCACGTCAGTGGATTTTCTGGTGCTTTGTTGACACGTACTTCTATATAAATCGTTTCACCGCGCAAACCACCAGACTCATTAAGTGTTTCAATCAAATTTTTTTCATCAAATATTTCACTCATACCCATAAGCCCAACGGGACTGCCCGCTGGCAAAACTTCACCAATATCTCCGTAGACGGTACTTAGCCCAGCCAAAATGTAAAGGATGTCTTGTTGTGGCTCTAAAATTGAGACTAAACCGTAATCCAAAAGCGGCCCACGATATCGAATGGTTGCAGCAGTCGGGGTACGCACCAAAGCGTTGTCGGATGTTGCCACAACGATTCCAGGGCGCTTTATCCCTGCGGCATCTGCCTCGTTAAAATATCGGATGACTTTACCCTGTACTGGCATCGGCAACGTGCCTTTGCGCGTGGTGATATCAGGTAAGCTCCCTTCTGCTTCATTTTTCGCGATTAGGGACAGACCATCTGCAAAGATATCCAATGTATCTGCCGCAGCTAATAAAATCGCCGTTTGTGCGGGATCTTCGACAAACCGTTTTGGTAAATCATCCCTGTCAGCAATCGCGCGCCCCAGTGCAGCGCGCGTTTCCTGAAGCGCGACAAGCCCCGCTTGTAGGTCCAGCGTGACCTGATATTGAAGCTCACTTAGATATCGCGCCGCCTCAAGATCAGAGCGCAGGGATTGTACCTTTTCCTCAAGCGCGGGCAGCAGATCCGCAATCAACATTCCACCCCGTGCTGTGGCCATGGGACCATCGGGGTGCAGCAATTCTGCCTGAATCGGGGATTTATCAATGCTTAACAGAACGCCTATTAATTCGGCGTAGGCTTCTTCTTCGACCGACAGTTTCTGCCGCGCGCGTGCTTCAAGAACTGAGATCTGGCGCAAACTATCACGCGCCAGACTTAGACTTTCTTCAAAACTGAGAATTGCATCTGTTAACGCTGAAATTCGATCCTTTGCCGATTTGGACCGTTCCAGCTTGTCCCATGCACTATCCAGTGATTGCTGTGCCTGTCGTGCCTGAAATTCCAGATCACTTTGCGCAAATAGGGGCGTCGCCGTCCAAAAAATAGCCGCGATCAAAATTCCTATGCGCGCTGCATACTTCAAACTAACAGGCTCTCTCCAGTCATTTCAGTAGGCTTAGCAAGCTGCATCAAATCGAGCAAGGTTGGCGCCAAATCTGCAAGCCGACCACCAGCCCGCAGTGTGGTGTTTGCATCACCACCTACCAAAACAGCTGGGACCAGATTGATGGTATGCGCCGTATGTGGTCCGCCCGTTTCTGGATCAATCATAGTTTCGCAATTTCCATGATCTGCGGTCACAATCATTGCTCCGCCTGCATTTTCCAATGCGGCCAAAACACGTCCCAATCCTTGATCAACGGCCTCACAAGCTTTGATCGCCGCGTTCAGATCACCCGTATGACCAACCATATCTGGGTTTGCGTAATTCGTGACGATCAAATCATACCCTGCCTCGATCGCTTGGACGAACTGATCGGTCACTTCAACAGCTGACATTTCGGGTTGCAGATCATAGGTCGCTACTTTGGGCGACGGCGCCATATAGCGTGCTTCACCCTCTTCTGGCTGCTCTTTCCCGCCATTAAGGAAAAACGTGACATGGGGATATTTTTCTGTTTCTGCCAGTCTGAATTGTGACTTGCCTGATTTCGCGACCCATTCACCCAATGTATTGATGAGCTTTTGTTTTGGGAAGCAGGTGCGCATATAGTCGTTGTGGGACGCTGAATATTCCACCATTCCCAACACCATTGACCACTGGGGACGGGTACCCACATCAAATTCGTCAAATTCGGTTTCACCAATCGCGCGCAAAATTTCGCGAGCACGGTCGGCACGAAAATTCATACAGAAAAATGCATCCCCATCCTGGGCACCTTGATAGCCGTCTATAACGGTTGCTGGGATGAATTCATCGCTAACACCCGCCGCATAGTTTGATTTAATCGCCTCTTCTGCGGTGTCCGCACGCACATCAGATACGCCATGCACAATCGCATTATAGGCGGTTGCGACGCGTTCCCATCTATTATCACGATCCATTGCGAAATAACGGCCTGTTACGGTGCCAATCACCACACCGTTTGGCAGATCAGCGATCAGGCGATCCAGGAAATCCGCTGCGGATGATGGCGCAACATCGCGTCCATCCGTAATGGCGTGCAAAACAACAGGAACACCCGCATCGGTTAAAATGCGCAACGTCGTGATAAGATGCGCAATGTGACCATGTACACCCCCATCCGATATCAATGACATTACATGCGCACGACCACCTGTATTTTTAAGCGAACCGATGTAGTCGATCAGTGCAGGATTGTTCGCATATGACCCATCCTCAATCGCCAAATCGATTTGCCCAAGGTCCATTGCAACAACGCGTCCTGCGCCAATGTTGGTGTGTCCCACTTCGGAATTTCCCATCTGTCCAGTGGGTAGGCCAACATCACGTCCATGCGTGATAAGTTGCGTATTGGGGCACTGCTGCATAATGCGATCAAAGTTTGGCGTTTGGGCCAATACGGGCGCGTTCGCCTCTGCATCAGATCGTGCACCCCAGCCATCTAAAATACATAAAACAACGGGTTTTAGTGCCATATCATTCGCCTCATAATTTTTTGAAGGTTCTAAGTAGAGAGGCAACTAAGAGCAAGGGCTAAGCGCGGTGATAAGGGGAGCCTGCCAAAATTGACGCCGCCCGATATAATTGTTCGCTTAGCATTACACGAACCAGCATATGTGGCCAAACCATAGACCCAAAGCTAATCGACATGTCAGCCCGCGCGCGCAGCGACGGATCAATCCCATCCGCACCGCCTATCACAAACGCCAAATGACCCTGTCCCTGATCCCGAAAATTTGCCAGACATTTGGAAAATTCGGGCGAGGTTAACAGTTTGCCACGTTCATCCAATGTGATGATTTTTGCGCCATTTGGGATTGCACGATCCAACAGATCTGCTTCTGCCCGCATGCCAATGTTTTTCTTGTCCTCAACCTCAATAACCTCTGCGGGGCCCAACCCCATTGAACGGCCCTGTTTGTTAAAACGATCAAGATAATCAGAAAGAAGTTCAAGCTCTGGGCCCCGCCGCAGCCGGCCCACCGCACAAATCGATACCTTCATTGTTCAGCTGTTATGCTTGCCCAGCAGGCAACCACATTTTTTCAAGCTGATAGAATTCACGCACCTCTGGACGGAAGATGTGGACAACCACATCCCCTGTGTCGATCAAAACCCAATCTCCAGCCTCTTTGCCCTCAACCTTGCAGGCACGACCATGCTCTTGCTTTAGACGATCAACCAGCTTTTCCGCCATTGCGGTGACCTGACGGGTCGAACGACCTGACGCGATAACCATGTAATCGCCAATCGATGTTTTCCCGCGCAAATCAATTTGCACGATCTCTTCGGCTTTATCTTGGTCAAGTGAGGTTAAGATACGATCCAACAGCGCTTCGCTTGTTAGATCCTCTGCCGCGGGATTGGCAGATGTGTTTGCAGCGCGAACTGCTTCGACAGATACTGTCAGAACTATGTCCTCCGTTATGCATGCATCCATTGCATGTATGCCGAATCTAGCATGGGTTCAAAAAAATCTCAATGACGCGTAATTGAAATGCGACATAGCCGCAAGAGCGCAGCAACACTTGCGAGCATGAAGATTCAGGTGTATGCGAAATGTCATGGAAATGATCTTTGACATGGATGATCGTTCGCGCCTGCCTTGGCGGTTTTATGGTGCAACGATGACAATTCTGGCA
>CAXACF010000110.1:0-6098 GCA_963967125.1 uncultured Rhodobacterales bacterium
GTCATCACGCGAACTTGGTTCTGTGCGTTATCCATTTGGCGCTTTATCTCGATATCTTTGTCGCGCACCCATGCGATAAAACCGACCAGACTGGGTACTTCGACCATTTCATATTCCAGTGCGATGGATAATAGTGAATCAATACCGTCTTTGGCCTCGGGTCCCAGGCGAGACAGAAATCTTTCTCGTCCCTTATGTTTTGTGAGAATGCGCTCAAGGATATCGAATGGGCGTAACAAGTCGGTCTTGTTGCGCAAATCTTCTAGGACCGATAGCTCATTCTGATATTCCTTGCGATCGGCGCGCATTGCCTCAAACAGATGCTTGCCACCCCTATCATGCGCGAGCGTGAATAATCTTTGCTCATCCCAACCAAACAAAGGGGACCTAAGTATCGTTGCCAATGCAAGGCTGTCTTCTGGAAGTGCCAAAAATTCAAGAAAGGCAAGCAAATCTTTTACTGCCAATTCAGATAACAAGCGCAGCCGATCGGCCCCCGCAATCGGGATATTCAGGTTTTTGCAGGCCCTTATAATTTCGTGAAATAGATCCTTACGGTTTTGAACAAGGATCAGGAAATCTCTTGGTTCGATGTTACGTCCGGTCCATTCGCCGTCGATCAATTGGTCAGGCAGTACTGTGTCAGAGTTTAACAATTCGGAAATTTCGTGTGCGATGGACTGTGCCAACTGTCCTGTTTCACTGGAACGCCCTATGATATCAACGGGGTCTTCCCAATTACCTTCATCTTCAGGCTCACTGGGCGGAATAACGGGCCAAAGGTCGACCCGACCAGGCAAGGTGGTGTGAAATGCTTTGTGCGTTGCCTGTTCGGCAAACCCAGCTTTGGAGGCTTGTGCAAATACATGATCCACACATCGCAGGATTGCAGGTGAAGATCGAAACGAATATTCCAAGGCTGTTGATTGAAACGCCTGTTGGGATGCGTTTAATTTTTTTGCAAATTCTTCCCTCATACGGTCGAATTCGCGCGGATCAGCCCCCTGAAATGAATAGATCGACTGTTTTTTGTCGCCAACAACGAAAATGGTCCGATTAATGTCGCGTGCGCCGCTTCCGCTCGTGAATTCTTCGGCCAGTTTTTCAATGACGGCCCATTGGGTCGGGCTTGTGTCTTGGGCTTCGTCAACCAAAATGTGGTCAATCCCCCCGTCCAGCCGAAATAGAACCCACTGGGCAACCGCAGATATTGAAAGCAGGTCTCTGGTTTTCAGGATCAAATCTTCGAAATCCAACCAACCGCGTCGTTGTTTTTCCTCTTCATAAAGTGCGACAAAGCGACATCCAAATTCTGATAAAGTGATACTTGCATTTAATGATTTGATGGCATTTTTTGCATGTTTGAAATCATGAATGCGCTGCATGAACGTGTTCAATTCATTGGTATATGGGGCCAACTCTCCTTCACGCAGTGCCTTGGTACCGATTTTGTCTATCTTTGGTTCAAACGGGGGGGGCGATTTCAGAAAAACAGTCTCTAATATGGCGAATTTTTCGACTGATAGTTCAGTGCACATTCGCAATTTTTCGGATAATTTTGCGGCTGATGCACCGCCTGCCTGCAATATGGGGACTAGTTTCTTCACAAATTCCAAATCCGCATCATTGAATGATGCAAGGAACAGTTCTTCGACGGATGTATCTTGTGGAGCACCAAGAAAGCTTGCGATCTGCGTACTGGATGCCCTGCCGCTGAAGTGTGATTTTTTTGCGATAATCTCGGTTAGAAGAGTGTCAAACGATGCTTCACTGACCAGTCGGTTCATGTAGTTGAAAAGGACGCGATCCGTTGAGTTTTCGCACATCTGATCCAGGACAAGCTTCGCTATTTCATCTCTTGCTAACTCGTCAATTTCTGTGAAATCAGGCGTAACTCCGGCCTCGAGCGGAAAACGCCTCAATAGTGATGAGCAAAACGAATGAATGGTTTGAATTTTCAACCCACCGGGCGCCTCAATCGCACGCGCAAACAGGGTTCTGGCATGCGCAAGATCAGTTTCCGAATGCGTTTTTTTATCTGTAATTTCGCTAAGGGCGCGACGTAAGTCTTCGTTATTCAACATTGCCCATTCGCCCAAACGCTTGAACAATCGGTTCTGCATCTCGGCGGCGGCAGCCTTGGTGTAGGTCAAACATAGAATATGCTCGGGTGCGACATCCTCTAAAAGCAATCTCGCAACGCGATCTGTTAAAACCCGTGTTTTTCCGGACCCGGCATTGGCCGATAACCAGGTAGAGGTTTCAGGGCGCGCTGCATTCAATTGTGCTCTGCTGGCTTCGTTCAATGCAACCGCTCCTTCTTTGAAGGGTGCGATACATCCCATTCCCCGTAACGTGACAGGTGATCATAGTCTGAAAAATCGTCAGACTTGAACAATGCACGGCGTGCGGTGAAACCCTGATCTGGATCCTGATAACGTTCAATCAGTTGCCTTAGTTTGCGATATGCTTCTTCAATACTTTCTTTTTCAAAAGGCGCGTTCACGATCTTGGCGGGATTTCCCAAGCCCACAAAGGCAGCATCAAATACTTTATTAGGCTCTATTTTTGCAAAGCCAGAGTGTTCTGCTACCAGTGCAAGAAGGTACAATTGTTTATCAAAGAAGAGTTGTTGTTTTTCGGTCGGTGCGGCGCCCGTCTTGTAATCATATATTACCAATGATCCGTCTGAGCGCTGATCCACACGATCCGCGATTGCACGAATTGTGAAGTTTAAATCAGGGATTTCCAACCGACCAGACGCCTCAAATCCAATTGGTTCAGCGTCTCTGCGGCGCTCTACCTCACCATCTATTAGCCAATCCATCACTTGATCCAATCGATTCCGCCAAAATACCCGGGTTGACGGCCAGGGAACTGAGTTGAGAAGAGTGTTTTCCAATATTTCTGAAAATTTTTCCCGACGCCACTCAGCTGGGATATTGGGCCATTCACGAAAGTAATTTTCCAATACTTCGTGCACGACCGTTCCACGCATACGGGCATCTGGTGTTGCATTTAATGGATTTAGTCGACGTAACCGCAGGATATGTTTTGCGTAAATCGAATATGGATCACGAATTAGGGTTCGAACATCGGTTACGGCCAATGATTTTGGTCGTGCGCTAATTGGAGGGCAAGGTGCGGGACGCAAAGCTGGCTTAATAGAATCCTCGTAATACGCATTGTCGATTTGATCAGTTAATGCCAACCAAAAAGCGCCGCGTTTCCTCATGTTCTGCAAGGCGATAGGACCATTTTGTTCGGGCAACCCGTTTAACAGGTTCATTAAACGGTTAATCCATCGAGACGGAACCGTTTCTGCGTCGTTCGATCGAATGGAACGCGTAATCCATACATTTTTTTGACATACCAACTGTTGGTAGTCATGTGCAGAGAGACCAATTTTTCGCTCTGGTACACGCAGACCCGCATCTTTTCGCATTTGCCGATTTAACCATGGATCACTGTCGCCTGTTTCAGGCCAGGTTCCTTCGTTTAGTCCCGCAAGGATATAGAGATCCGCACCCTGAACACGTGCCTCCAATGTTCCCCAAATCAATACTCTGGGATGGGTCTCATTTGTTTCGCGTAGTGAATCCTTGGCCAATAGTCCTTTAAAAATACCCACATAGTCTCGTATTTCGCAATCTAACGCCGTTTCGTTTGTCTCCTTTAACCGATCAATGATCCGACGGATGGGTTGGGCGGATGGCCCTTGCCAAAGACGACTTTCTTCACCACTGGTGAAGGCACTTCCGTTTGCAATTTTCTCGCTTAGCTTAACGTGTGTTTGCAGCCATGTATCGAAATTTTGCTCATACCGTTTCGTGAGATTTATGAAACAGTCGGAAAACCACTCAGACCACTGTTCCACTAAATCACTTGATTGTTTTTCTGCCCACTGCGTTAGCACATCTGTTGTAAGTGAGACTATGCCGTCTTTTCTAAGATACAGTTCAAGCTCTCGGGTAAGACGCAGATGTTCACCGCGGGTTTCATCATCGTTGTGACAAAGCGGGTGTTGGAGAATTGCAAAAATCTGAGAAATCTTGACATCGCTTCCCAGCAAATTCGCGGTTTCACGTAAAAACCGACCAACTGGCGTTAGGGACAGTGGAATTCCCGCACTATCATCTGGAGTGATTTCCCAACGTGCCATGACCGAGGATACGTAACGCGAAATCTCTCGATCTGGTGTAATCAGGGTCGCGGTATCACCTGTTTCAACGGCTTGACGTAGCCGCAGGGCGATCGCCAACGCCTCTTGTCGTTTTGATGTCGCTTCCACCAGCGTGATTCCGTCTGTGGCCTGAATTAAATTTCTAAGTTTTGGCCCCTCTCTCATCCAGCTATCTGTCACTGGTGCGGGCCGTAGACTGAGCGAGATCAGGGAGGATCTGTCGATATTAGTAGATGCGCTTGTCCAGTTTGAAACCTGCGTTGGATCGGTGCCACATGTTTCGACGACTTTCGCCAAGCGAAATTGCGGATGATCCTCAGTTGCGCGGTCTGATAATAGATGCGACCACATGGATTGGGGCGCATCAAAATCAAAACCTGGCAATACAATATGGCCATTTGATAATTGAGAGACGGCAGCCATCAGGTCCAATGTCGGTTTCCGCGATCCAGTGGAACCCAGTATAAAAACAGGCTCTAACACGGGATTTTTTGACCAATACTCTGTCAAGTTTGCAGTTTGTTTCTTTAATGAACTTGCTGCGACCTGCCCATTCTGATTGTCTAAGTATCCAAATATAATTTTTAAAAATTCTAGCGCGTTTCGCCAGTGTCCTGATTGATCTTGAACGTTCAGTTCCATCAAATTCTTGGCGCTGACGTCTTCTTCCACAATCTCGTTCATGAGGCTTTGAAGGCTATCAGAAAGTGAAAATAGGGACGATTTTGGCGCAAAACTGGGCTGTGCATTCAGTAGGCCAGACACAAGGCGAATAAACTCAAACTTTTCGCTAATTGTATTCGCGTCATTCGTTGGAAAAGACCCATGCATTAGGCTGCCTAGATCTCCTATCAAATGTAATTTGGGAAGCAGTATGCATTTTTGTTCGGCGAAAATCTCAATCAGGCGCGAACGCATCCGTGATGTATTAACGATCACATTAATTCGGGCAAGTTCGTGTGGGGGTCGATCCGCATATCTTTGGATTAATCCATTTACGAACTCGCGTGGATAATCCGAACCCAAGGGAATGCCATAAATGCGCGGATGTGTTTCTTTAACTGCCATGAAATTTCTGTTTTGCCTGTTCGAATGCCTGTTTGGTCCCAATATCAATCCACGGATCTGGGTATATCACGGCCTTTGCGCGTTTGTGATAGATCATGTCGTCCCAAATTGCGTTAAGCGAAAAAACTGTCTGGCTAAATTGTCTGACAATCTGTGATTTGATGATCTGACAACTGGCGTATGTATAAATCCCGTCCCGTGTTATCACGTTATCATCACCAATTGAAAAGTCACCTCTTTTGCCTGTTCTGCCCACTGCGTTTTCGGGTGATACACACAACAACAAAGCATCCATTGCTTCAGGATCCCAATGTTCCATCAAAAGCGTCAGAGGATTGACCCCTGTCCATATAGTATCGGAATTCATTGTGAATGCGGTGCCTAAGTTTTGCGCCCAAGATATTCGTTTAAGCCCGCCACCCGTATCCAAAATTTCATCATCTTCAACGAAAACAGAGACATCTGATCCAGCGAAATAATTTACTAATTTTTCCGACTGAAAATGTGCGTTTACGGAAATTGAGGGGGCCTTGCTATTTTTCGCGTGTCCAATTGCATGTTCGATCAATGCCGAACCGTTAAACGACAGAAGTGGTTTGGGGGTGTCAACAGTTAATTCCTGCATCCGCGTTCCAAAACCTGCTGCGAAAATGACCGCTGGAAACATTATTGATCCTCAAACTTTTGTTTGTATCTCTGTAAAGGTAAGGACAAGTCCGCTATTAATGTATGACAATCATCTGACTCTAGTGCTTGATGGACATACCTTAATGTGCGTGGAATAAACGCGGTGTATTTGGTTTTCCCTTGACTGATCAAACGATCAAAAATGCCCAATATACGCAGG
>CAXACF010000111.1:0-6078 GCA_963967125.1 uncultured Rhodobacterales bacterium
GGGTTGGGGGAAAATTAGACGCTCATGTGCATTGGCTATGGTATGGGATGGGTGTCAGGTCAGATGATTGGAGGAATGTTGATTGCGGTTACAGCGACATTTGTGAACTTGGTGAGAGATACCCGTGTCATGCCCGAAGTCTTTGGTAGAAACTGTCGCGCCAATTTGCTTGCGCCTGCGCTTCTTGAAACCTTAAATGCGCCACAGGGGCAATTAGGGGCCTTGCGCGATACGATGGATAAACTGGGGAGGGGTGCGCCATCCCCGGGGACGCAGGCGGCGGGATCGGTGATCAGGTTTTTGAAGGGGGCTTAGCGCGCGGGCAAAGCATCATAGCTTTTGGTGAACCCTGCCAGTGACATTGGGAATGTGATCGCCTGTTCGGGTTGTTGGATATGCGTGATCGACAGTATTGCACGATCCCCAGCCTTCATCAAATCCACATCCTCTTGTGAAAATCCGATGCGGGCAATGCAGCCAATTTTATTGCAAAACGTATAGGGGTACTGTTTTGCATTGCTTTCGGAATAGCGGATGACCAATGGCGCGGTCAAAAGTGTTTCAAGTGGGACTGTAATGTCGGCCCCCGCGACAGCAGTTGGATTCGATTGCACCCGAAACAGTGAAATTTCAGCAATGGGTGAATTATCTTCGGTCAGGATCAATTGCGTCATATTACAGGGATCGTTTCCACTTTCTGTCACAACGCAGCGCACCGCCCAATCCCCATTTTCCGCACTAATATAGGGTTCGCCAATCTTGGCCTTGGGCAAGAGCGGTTGACCCAATGAAAGCTGAGAGGCCTCTTGTGCATATGCGCTACCGGCAAGTATTGTGGCGACAACTAAAGGTTTAACAATATATTGCACGACGACCTCGTTTTGCAGAAAATGTGGACACACGTTGCCCTGAAACGCATCTGGTTACAACTGGATTCACAACACTTGGCGGAAATTCACAACATGTACTTGAATATCATTATGTAACATCCTGAAACAAAAAGAGGTTTGCAATTGCAAACCCCCCATTTTTGTTTTCTCTCCCCGTCGGACTGGCCGACTTATGAACATGACGCTACGAAACAATTTTATGTCGGTCAACAGCTAAAATGACCAACCTGAAAAATTTTTAAAATTCTATTTCCGTTTGCGAAACCCATGAAAAAAGGCCGCGCCAAGGCGCGGCCAGTTAAGAGGGACGTCATGCCAATCAGAAAAACCTGATCGAACATGCGTCATAGACTGGCACAAAGCTCTTAACGATGTATTCTAGGCACGTCGGAACGGAGAATATGGATGCAAGAAACGATCTTTATCGGGGGCGGTGGAGAGGGCTATGCCACACCGCAATCACTCAAACTGAAATATGCAAATCGACATGGTTTGATTGCGGGCGCAACAGGGATCGGGAAAACCGTAACTTTGCAGATTATGGCCGAGGAATTATCAGCCGCGGGCGTTCCTGTGTTCCTGTCGGATGTCAAAAGCGATTTGGCGGGATTGGCAAAATCGGGTAGCGCGGATTTCAAACTGCATGATGCATTCACATCGCGGGCCGCAAAGATTGGATTTCATGATTATTCCTATTCTGATTTCCCTGTGGTTTTTTGGGATTTGTTTGGGGCACAGGGTCACCCGGTGCGCACAACGGTTGCGGAAATGGGACCCCTGTTGCTGTCCCGTCTGTTGGAATTAACCGAGGCGCAAGAGGGCATTTTGAACATTGCGTTTCGTATTGCGGATGAACAGGGCTATCCCCTGTTGGATTTAAAGGATTTGCAATCGGTTCTGGTCTGGCTTGGGGAAAATCGTGCGGATGTGTCCCTGCGTTATGGGAATATTTCTGTGGCCTCAATCGGGGCAATCCAGCGGCGTTTGGTGGCTTTGGAAAATCAGGGGGCAACGCATCTGTTTGGGGAACATGAGCTAGAGCTGTCCGATTTGATGCAGGTGAACGCACAGGGGCGGGGCCACATTAACATTTTGGCCGCCGACAAATTGATGGCCAGCCCGCGCCTTTATGCCTCGTTTTTACTGTGGCTCCTCTCAGAATTGTTTGAAACCCTGCCAGAGGTGGGGGACCCAGATAAACCCAAACTTGTCTTCTTTTTTGATGAGGCGCATTTGTTGTTTGACGATGCGCCCAAATCATTGGTCGATAAGGTGGAACAGGTGGCGCGTTTGATACGATCAAAAGGGGTCGGGGTTTATTTCGTTACCCAAAACCCCGCCGCCGTCCCCGAGGATATTTTGGGCCAATTGGGCAACCGTGTGCAACATGCTCTGCGCGCTTATACGGCCAAGGATCAGCGCGCTTTGCGCCTTGCGGCCGAAACCTATCGCGATAATCCGCGCTTTGACACACAAGACGCCATTTTACAGGTGGGTGTGGGCGAGGCGGTGACATCCTTTCTGGAAAAAAAGGGGGTGCCCGGAGTTGTTGAGCGTACTTTGATCCGCCCGCCGTCCAGTCAGTTGGGGCCAATCACCCCTGATGAACGGCAGGGGGTTGTGAAAGCCTCACCGCTGTTTGGGAAATACGAAACCCCCATTGATCGCAGATCAGCCTATGAAATTCTAAGCGAACGGGCCAAGGCCGCTGCAGCCGAGGCCGCAATGGAAGAGGACAAAAGCGATTTGGCCGATGATCCAATGCAACGGGAATTCGCAACCGCACGGCGTTATTCGGGCACACGCGTGGGGCGATCACGCCGTGTCGGGGTCGAGGATGTGGGATCGGCACTGGGTCAGGCACTGGTCAAAGAGCTAAAGGGCACAACAGGCCGCCGCATTATTCGCGGGGTACTGGGCGGGTTCTTTAAGGGGCGTTAATTTGGTCAATTAGAACGTTTTAGTCAAACCAAATAATGAGTACGATGCACTCTCAGGCAATGATAATTTTCTGGCTATTTATGTAATATCGACGATTAGGCACACGCCCGTGGGCGGTGAATAGGGCTGAAAGAAATGAAGCCCGCGCCCTTCGGGACGGGCGTGGGCTGGATAATACGCGATTAGTCTTAGCTGCGCTGCGACCGCGAATGATCTAGGTGAACATAATCAATGGTTTTCATGATATGATTCATAATTGCAAGGTGCCCGTTCATCAGTCGGGTTATTCAGTTTTCTACCAGTCGGCAAACTTACGGACGCGGTCCTTTGATTTTCTCCGTGCTTTGCACATCATCCGAAACATTTTGGGAATATTAAAATAGGGCGGTTCCCCGATAGTTTGAGGTGGTTCAAATCTTCGGCACCCCGTTTTTCGAACCTTGGCAGCATGGCGGAAAAATCGCGTCCTGCACCATCTTCATCTTCAACAAATGTACGGTATAGTTCGGTTGCGGCTTTGCCCAATGGGGTATCTGCATCGGCGGAACTTGCGGCCTGTTGGCTTAGGCGCAGGTCCTTTAGCATCAGATCGGCGGCAAACCCAGGTTGATAATCATTATCCGCAGGGGACGTTGGCCCAACACCTGGGGCAGGGCAATAGGCGTTCATGGTCCAGCTGTATCCAGAGGAGGTTGAGACGACATCAAACATTGCCTGACGGTCCAGCCCCAGTTTGTCGGCCAGTGCAAATGCCTCGCACGTGCCGATCATAGTGATGCCGAGGATCATGTTGTTACAAATCTTAGCCGCCTGACCATTGCCCGATGGCCCACAATGCACGGCCTTTTGCCCCATCACATCGAATAGGGGTTTTGCAATGTCAAATGCGGCATCACTGCCCCCCACCATGAATGTAAGGGTCCCCGCCGCAGCACCGCCAATGCCGCCCGATACAGGGGCATCCAAGGCCAAAACATCACGCGCAGCGGCCTGTTCTGCGACGGCGCGGGCGCTGTCCACATCGACGGTTGAACAATCCAACAAAACTGATCCTGCGGACATTGCGGAGATCACGTCATCCGCCACAGCCCGCAGGATTGCGCCGTTGGGAAGCATGGTGATCACCACATCTGCGCCAGCCGCCGCCTCAGCCGCGGATGAGGCGATTGTTGCCCCCTCAACCGTGATTGCAGCGGTGTCGAACCCGACAACCTCATGACCGGCCGCTGCCAAATTTTTCGCCATTGGGGCACCCATATTGCCCAAACCAATGAAACCGATTTTCATGATTGTTCTCCTGTCAGATTTAGCTCCATGTCCCCCAGTGGCGCGCGCATATGATCCACCATCTCTTGTGGGACTGCGCCTAACGGATGTTTCCATTGGGGATTTTTGTCTTTGTCGATGATTGCTGCGCGGATGCCCTCGGCGAAATCGCCAAATTCAATGGCCCGCGCGGTGAAACGGTATTCTTGGACCAAGGCCTCGGCCACCGTGGCCTTGGTTGCACGCAGGCTGCGGATCATATCCAGCGCCACTGCCATGGCCAGCGGGGAATTGCGCCCAATCGCCTTGGCCGCCCGTGCGGCAAAGGGGGCCGTGCTGTTTTCGGCGGCTGCTAAAATATCGCGCATGCGTGCGCCAGAAAAGACGGCGTTTATGTCGGCCAATGCGCCTTTCAAATCACTGTCAGGGGCCTCTGCATAAAATGCGGATAGGGCGGCAATCCCGTTTTCCTGCAACGCGGTTTTCGCATTCGCCCATTGATCCTGCGGGATGAAATGATCGGCAAAACCCACATAAATGGCATCACCTGCGCTCATTCGTGTTGCGGTGGTGCCCAGATATTCACCCAAATGACCCGGTGCCGCCGCCAACAGCGCGGAACCACCCACATCAGGCACTAAACCAATCCCAACCTCTGGCATTGCGATTTGGGATGTTTCCCCCACGATACGGTGCGATCCATGACAGGACACGCCAACACCGCCGCCCATCACAAACCCCTGCATAAAGGCGACATAGGGTTTGGGGTAGGTATCAATTAAGGCGTTCAGACGATATTCATCGGCCCAAAACTTTTGACCAAAGGTATAATCCTGACGCTGGGCCGATGCATAAAGATCGGCAATATCCCCGCCTGCGCAAAACGCCTTATCCCCCGCAGCATCAATGATGATCAGCTCGACCGAGGGATCATCACGCCATATGCGCAACTGTGCCTCGATGTCGATGCACATTTGGTAGGTCAGGGCATTCAATGCCGCGGGACGATTTAGGGTGATGCACCCTGCGCGTCCCTTTTGGGTTAGGATTAGATCGCTCATCTCTCTGCCAGAACCTGACGTGAAATGATCAGGCGCATGATTTCGTTTGTGCCTTCTAGAATTTGGTGCACGCGCAAATCACGCACAATTTTTTCAATGCCATAGTCCGCCAAATATCCATAACCGCCGTGCAATTGCAGGCAGGTGTTGGCCACGTCAAACGAGGCATCTGTCACATACATTTTGGCCATGGCGCAGAATTTGGTCGCGTCGGGTTCTTTGTTATCCAGTTTCCACGCAGCTTGGCGCAAAAATATGCGGGCGGATTGTAATTTCACCTCAAGCTCGGCCAATTTAAATTGCAGGGCCTGAAATTGATCTATGGTTTTGCCAAAGGCTTTGCGTTCGCCCATATAGGCAAGGGTGGTGTTAAATGCCGATTGCGCCCCCCCAAGGGCCGAGGCAGCGATGTTTAACCGCCCACCGTCCAAACCCGCCATGGCGTATTTAAATCCTGACCCTTCTTCACCCACCAAATTGTCGGCGGGCACTTTGCAATCGTCAAATTGCACTTGGGCCGTGGGTTGGGCGCGCCAGCCCATCTTATCCTCTAACCCACCAAAGCTCAGCCCCTCTGAACCATCTTCAACGATCAATGTTGAAATGCCCTTTGGGCTGTCATCGCCTGTGCGGCACATGACGATATAGGCGTCCGAATATCCGCCGCCCGAAATGAACGCCTTGGTCCCGTTCATGGTGTAACCTTTGTTCGTACGCTCGGCCCGCGTGCGCAGGGCGGCCGCGTCCGAACCGGACCCCGGTTCCGTTAGGCAGTAACTGTAAACCTTACTCATGGCGCATAAATCGGGCAGAATACGTGCGCGCATCTCGTCACTGGCGAATTTGTCGATCATCCCGCCGCACATATTATGGATCGACAGAAAGGATCCAACCGATGGGCATGACATTGCCAAGGCCTC
>CAXACF010000112.1:0-6069 GCA_963967125.1 uncultured Rhodobacterales bacterium
TAAATCGTGAGGGTATTCCGCACGGCGGGGCGCTTGCCACCGTATTGGATACGGCAATGGGTTTTGCAGGATCATATACGGGTGATCCTGATAAGCCACATATTGTGATGACATTAAATCTGTCGGTGAACTACATGGCAAAGGCCAATGGTGGTCGTTTGACAACGACCGCCCATGTAACAGGTGGCGGATATAAAACGTTTTTTGCTGAAGCGAGTGTTAGCGACGATTTGGGTACAGTGGCCGCGACGGCCACTGGTGTCTTTAAACGTAAGATTTAACGGTTAAAGCCAGCCTTGTAGGTTCCGACTGATGATCTGTGTCAGCGCATCTATATGTGCGTCATCATCGTTCAGGCATGGAATATAGGTGAATTCTTCTCCGCCCGCTTCCTCAAAGCTTTCTTTTATTTCTTCGTTGATCTCTTCTAATGTCTCAATGCAGTCTGCTGAAAACGCAGGTGCAATAACAGCAATCCGCTTTTTGCCGTCTTCTTCTGCAAGGCGTGCTACTTCTTCTACCGTATATGGCTTTAACCACTCTTCTGGCCCAAACTTGGATTGGAATGTTGTCACGATATCTGTGTCAGCCCATCCCAAACGCTCTTTCAGAAGTCGTGTGGTTTTTTGACATTGACAATGGTAGGGGTCACCTTGCATCAGATAGCGTTTTGGAACGCCGTGGTACGAACAGACGAGAACTTCTGGTTTGTTTTCGGCCTCTGCGTAGGCCTTTTCAACAGATTGTGCCAAGGCTTCAATATACGCTGCATCATCAAAATATGGTTCGATGACACGCGCGATCGGCTGCCATTTTTCGTCCATTAAGGCGCGGAAGAATTGGTCATTTGCTGTTGCGGATGTCGCGCCTGCATAGTGCGGATACAAAGGAAAGAACAATATTTTTGAACATCCTTTCGCAACCATTTCGCGCACCTTTGACTTGGTCGAAGGATTGCCATAGCGCATGGCAAAATCCACAACGACATTGTCGCCATACATTTCATGTGCGCGCTCTTTGATCTTGGCGGTCTGCGCTTTGGTAATTGTCATCAGTGGGCTTTCGCCCTCTTCTTCATTCCAGATTGATTTGTAGGCTGCGCCCGAACGGAAGGGACGAGATGTCAAAATAATCAGTTGAAGAAGCGGTTGCCAAAGATACGCGGGATAATCGATCACGCGTTTATCGGACAAAAATTCGCCCAGATATCGACGCATGGACCAATAATCATAATTATCGGGCGTTCCCAGATTGGCAATCAGGATCCCGACCTTTGGTTCTGGTACTTTTGGATGATCTGGTGCTGCGTGCACTGGGCAACTTAGGGGCGTATTTTTATCAAACATTCTTCTGTCATTCTGTTAGTCCCATCAGACATAAGGCAATCACGCCTGTGGTCAATCTTTCAAATTGTGTTCTGCGACACCAAGTGCATCTGCAAGCCGCATTTTTGCGGAACCTGGGCGCAGCGGCTTTTGTTGACTTTCATCTGGCGCCCAACCGGTTAGGAAAATCTGTTCAAAGGTTGCGATCAATTTTTCACCAGAATTAGCAAATTCTGCTTTGTAAATTTCCTCCGCGTGCTGAAACAGGCGGCGGGGCGTGAAACGTCGTAACCGATCAGTCATTGGATTTGTTTCCCCCATTGCGCGTAGATCATTCATTAATGCATGTAAATTTGGATAGGAAACGGTTTGCGCTGCACTATCCGCCACAGGTAACGCAAGGTTCGCACGCTGAAGCAATGCCCCCAAATCTTGAAGATCAGCCATGGGCAGAACACGTGGCGACAGCCCGCCTGTAATCTGGCTTTCTGCTGTTGCCAAAGAACTCCTAAGTTCTTGCAAGGTCTGACCACCAAAGCAGATCGCAATAAACAAACCATCTGGGCGCAGGCTGCGCGCGCATTGAATAATCTGTCCCACAGGATCGTTCGCGCAGTGCAGGGCCAATGCATGAATGATTAGATCACAGCTTTGCACAGATAAATCCAACACATCGGTGTCCTCAATCACCCGTGCATCTGGAAAGGCGGCGGCCCATGGATCTGCCCACCCGCTGACGATCACGATATCCTTAAAGGATTTGTTAACCATCATCAGCCGATCTTGAACGTCAGCGATCGCAAGGTCGTGCAAAAACGTTCCCTGTTGCGTCACACGACGTGCGCGGTTTTGCAAAAGCGCCTTGCGGTCAATTAATTGGTTTTGTCCTGTCATAATGGTCAGATATGCTGAAATCGACTGTAATTCAAACTGCTATACGCATGTTGTATCCACCACAGTGCATTATGTGTCGCGAACAACTGCAATCTGAAAACGCGCTGTGCGGATCGTGCTGGCGCGACATGCCGTTTAATACGGATTGTGCGTGTGTTCGTTGCGGTGCATCGTTGATTGGGGTTACGGAAACCGCAGGTGCAGAATGCGATGACTGCATACAAAATCCACCTCCTTGGGCCGAAGGTCGGGCTGTGTTTCGTTACCAAGGCTTGGCGCGCAAAATGATACTTGAATTGAAACACGGTGATCGACCAGAGCTTGCTGCGCCAGCCGCAGCGTGGATGGCGCAAACTGCGGCGGATGTACTAACTGAAAAGTCGTTAATTATCCCGATCCCAGTGCACTGGCAGCGATTTTTGCAACGCAAATATAATCAGGCGGAAGTATTGGCAAAACATGTTGCGACACATTCTGGGGCCGAATTGAAGACTGATATCCTGCGGCGTCCCCGAAAAACGGTTCCTTTAAAGGAGGTTAATCGAAGTGAGCGTTTTTCAATTCTAGAAAATGCCTTTGAAATTAATGCGGATAAGGTGCAGGAAATGAAGGAACAAAACATCGTTTTGATTGACGATGTTATGACGTCGGGCGCCACGCTGAGTGCCGCTGTAAAAACGCTTCAACGTGCAGGGGCAGGGGATATTTCCGTTCTTGTACTGGCAAGAGTGACAGAAAACGCCTAAATGGTTGGAAAAGGATAGGATGAGATGAGCATTCAAATTTATACCAGCCCGCTTTGCGGTTATTGTCATGCTGCAAAACGACTTTTGCAAAGCAAAGGTGTTGAGTTTTTGGAAGTGGACCTTGCCAATGAACCAGAGCGTCGAGAAGAAATGGTCCAACGATCCAATGGTGGACGGACGGTTCCGCAAATTTTCATTGATGATCATCATGTCGGTGGGTGTGATGATCTTTATGCTTTGGAACGCGCAGGAAAGCTTGATCCTCTGTTAAAGGTATCTTGATGAAAATTGCGGCCCTGCAACTATGCGCGTCTGATGATCCAGTTGCGAACCTTGCGCTTACTGTATCTATGGTTCGACAGGCCGCTGAAGCAGGTGCACAGTTTATTGCGACACCAGAGGTGACTAACTGTATTTCAAGTTCGCGTCGCCGCCAAAACGAAGTTTTGGCGCTGCAGAAGGATGATGAAACCTTGGCGGCGATGTGCGCCGCCGCTGCTCGGTTTGGGGTTTGGATTTCTGTTGGTTCACTGGCGTTGAAGTTGCCAGATGATGATCGATTTACCAACCGGTCTTTCATGATCGATCCATCGGGTCAGATCGTTGCGCAGTATGATAAAATTCATATGTTTGACGTCACGCTTTCTGAAACGGAACAATATCGCGAATCTGATGGATATCGCGCGGGCGATCATGCGGTGATCGCGGACACCGCATTCGGCAAAATCGGAATGACGATCTGCTACGACATACGCTTTCCACATTTATATCGTGGACTTGCAAATTCGGGTGCATCAATTCTGCTGATACCCGCGGCCTTTGCACAACCAACGGGCCGCGCGCACTGGGAAGTTTTGCTGCGTGCGCGTGCGATTGAAACGGGCTGTTTTGTGATTGCGGCGGCACAAACGGGTGAACACCACACCAGTCAGGGACGCCCAAGAACAACATATGGGCACTCGATGATTATCTCACCCTGGGGTGAAATCCTGGCCGACGCGGGTGAAGATCAGGGCATAATTTATGCAGATCTGGATTTATCGCTTGTTGAAAGCACGCGTGCCCGTGTACCATCAATCCTGTCAAATCAATCATTTAGTGAGCCATGACATGGTTGACAGCGAAAGTGCCCTTGCAATTGCATTGTTTGGTGAAATCCTGACGGTGCATCAACTCATACGCAATCAGTTGGATCGTGTATTGCCAAAGGGTATGGAGCTTTCACATTTTTCTGTGTTGAATCATCTGGCAAATACCAAGGGCGAAAAAACACCTGCCCAATTGGCCAAAAGTTTTCATGTCACGCGCGGGGCAATGACCAATACATTGGGCAAATTGGAAATTTCTGGATACATACACATCCGACCTGATTGGGATGATGCACGGCGTAAGTTGGTGGCGATCAGTCCCGCAGGCGTGCGGGCGCGTGACGATGCAATTGCCTTGGTCGCACCAGTTATTTCCGAGCTGGTACGCGATTCCGGTGCGGACGAAATAAAGTCCGTTCTGCCAGTGTTGCGAAATCTACGAATTCATCTGGAATAGTCCGCAACGTCCAAACAAAAAATGTCAAAATTGAAATAAAAGATGCTTATGTGAACCAGAAAGCATAAAAACAATGCGTTCCGTGTCGATGATATCCATGTGCATGGAATAAAATGCAATATCGGGGCAATCTTATTTGTCCAAGTGGGAAAAATGCTCTATGCCAACGAGGCTGATCGAGCAGACGAGTGAGGACACACACATGTATCGCGTATGGAATTTCTTAACCAACTATTCCCTACTTTTGATCTTTGGTGCGATTATCGCACTATTTTGGGCGAATATCGACTATAAGAGTTACCACGATTTTGTTGAATTCAAGATTTGGGATCACGCTCCAATCGGGCACTATCACCACGGACATCGCACGCTGACCTTGCACTACTTGGTCAATGATATTTTGATGGCCTTATTCTTTGCCATTGCTGCCAAAGAAGTTTGGGAAGCTGTCGCATTGAAAGAGGGCAGTTTGCGCGGCAAAAAGGCGGCGACGCCTCTCTTTGCAACTTTGGGCGGTATGGTTGGTCCGATTTCAATTTATTTGGGCGTTGCGTACCTTATGGGGTCGACAACATATGACGCCGTTGCCAACGGTTGGGCGATCCCAACCGCTACGGATATCGCCTTTAGCTATCTTATTGGGCGCATCGTGTTTGGTGCTGGGCATCCGGCGGTACGCTTCTTGTTGCTATTGGCGATTGCCGATGATGCAGCAGGCCTCATTATTTTGGCGATTTTCTATCCTTCGGGGGAATTGGCACCGATTTGGTTACTGTTGTCATTTGGCATCGCAGCGGTCGCGTATATCCTATTCAACTGGTTGCCGCGCACGATGGACCGCGGCGATCAATTGCGCCGTAAATCTACATGGGTGCGCAAAACGCTTTCGTTCTGGCCATATGCGATTGCTGGCGCGATCAGTTGGTATGGTTTCATGCGGTCTGGCTTGCACCCTGCTTTGGGCTTACTTCCGATTGTGCCAGCGATTCCGCATGCGGATCGCGCATTCGGGATCTTTAACCAAGCGGAAGAACATTTGCACGATCTGTTGAACACCATGGAGCATGCGTTGAAGCATCCTGTTGAGATTGTTCTATTCTTCTTTGGCCTATGTAACGCAGGCGTGAAGTTTGAGGCGATTGGGGACGCAACTTGGTTGGTTCTTCTTGGCTTGATCGTTGGCAAACCAATCGGGATTTACATCTTTGGCTGGCTGGCCGCGGTGCCACTGCGCCTTGGTATGCCAGAGGGCATGCGATTGGTTGATTTGATTGTGATTGGTTTCGTTGCTGCGATTGGCTTCACCGTTTCCTTGTTTGTGGCCTCTGTCGCATTCGAAGCGGGGCCTGTGCAGGATGCGGCCAAAATGGGTGCACTCTTTAGTTTTGGTGCAGCGGTGCTTTCGATTATCGCAGGAAAAGTGTTCAGAGTTCAGAAAAAAGAACTGTAGAAACCGATACAGATTTGAAATTAAGCCCAGCCATTTGGCTGGGCTTAATTTTTCTCATGTGGCGCTGACAAGAAAATATTGGTCCTTCGCGCCACACTTGGTCTGAATT
>CAXACF010000113.1:0-6051 GCA_963967125.1 uncultured Rhodobacterales bacterium
CAGGGCGGTTTGAGGGACAGATGGTTGGGAAATCCGAATACCTGCATGCGGTGCATGTAACGGACCCAACGATCCAAATTGGGGACATCCGCCGCGTGCGAATCACTCAAAGCAATCCGAATTCTTTGGACGGCCAAGCCCTGAATTAGGGCCATTTCTTGTTCGGCGCCACATTTCACTGTTTGTCATAAAACGACAATAACGGCTCTCTAGGGCACTGTTTCCATGTGCAAAACAGTTCCAAGGAATGAGTCACATTCTCGCCATATTTTCGATGAATTTGAGGCGAATTGGTTAAAAAAAACCCGTGCCAGCCCCCCTAAAATATGCCAGTTAATACCGTTGTATAGTTTATACATCCACATGAATACGTATGGAGACTGTTTTGAGTATGATTAATCGCTTGGGGGGCGGATTGTTATTTTTGGTGCTGGGTGCATTTAGCGTGTTGGGGACTTCGGCTGCGGCGCAGGCGGAACGCTATGTACCAACCATCTGGGTTGATCCAGATGGATGTGAACACTGGGTCATGAATGATGGCGCAGAGGGTTATATGAGCCCTCATCTTACACCGGAGGGATTACCGGTGTGTCGCCAAGGTCCAACATGCGGTACCTTAAATACCGATCAGTTCTTTGCAACTGATCAACATCGCATTGATGCTCGTGGACGTGCGCGCTTGTTGAATTTCTTTAAGAGTTCAGAAGCCACGGTGTTTTCAATCGCGGGGCATACGGATGCACGTGCATCTGATGCCTATAATCTGCGGCTGTCGCAGCGACGGGCAAATGCCGTTGCGGCAATCGTACGCGAGGCGGGTAAGCAAGTCAGCCAATCTGTTGGTTATGGCGAACGCAAACCCCGCGCAACGAACAACACAGCAGAAGGCATGTCACAAAACAGACGTGTCGAAATTATCTGCGTACGTTAGTTAGGAGCACATTATGAGTATATTTGTTAAGCGGGCCATGTTGGCCGTGCTACCCCTTGGGCTTAGTGCCTGTGGCGGCGGCGTAGAATTGATGTCAGAGGCGATGTTCATGGGACAAGCCAATGACAACAAAGCAATTGACCGTGGATTTGACGCAAAACCACTAACCGAACTTCAGGCCGGCATTTGGATTGATCCAAACGGCTGTCACCATTGGATTATTGATGATGGTGTTGAAGGGTACATGGATGCGCGCCGCTACCCTGATGGACGCCCAGTCTGTGATCCATCGGCGGTCCGCAATTCTGTGGGTGGTACATTTAAGGCAGGTGGCACAAGCCTGTTGGGTGATCCGATTTAAACCGCGACGTGTTGGGGACCATTCTGTGTGAATGGTTCCCGATGCACCTGCGGTTTATAGGTTTTCTGGCTGTGGCATGCCCAAAACGTGATATCCCCCATCAACGCGGATAATTTCACCCGTTGTGCAAGCCCCCGCATCAGACACCAAATAAACAGCCGTTCCACCCACAGCCTCAAGCGTTGCATTTGAACGTAACGGCGCGTTTTGATCTGTATGTTTATAGGTTTTGCGCGCACCACCGATGGCAGCACCCGCAAGTGTTTTCATCGGACCGGGGGAAATGGCATTGACGCGGATTCCATCAGGACCCAAGTCATTTGCCAAATAACGTGTCGTGGCCTCGAGTGCGGCTTTGGCCACACCCATCACGTTATAAAATGGTGTCACCTTGTTTGATCCTTGATACGTCAGGGTGATCAAGGTGCCACCGTTTTCTTCCATCATGGGGTGCGCACGACGCGCCACCTCGATGAAGGAATAGGCCGAGATATCCAGCGAATTTTTGAAATTATCGCGTGAGGTGTTCACAAAACGGCCCGTCAGCTCGTTTTTGTCGGAATAGGCAATCGCGTGCACCACGAAATCAATCGTGGGCCAACGCGCGGCCAGCTGATCAAATGCGGCATCCAAACTAGCGTCATCCGTCACATCCACATCGACCATGAAATCCGATCCGACCGATGCCGCCAAAGGCGCCAATCGCTGACCAAAGGCCTCGCCCTGATAGGTGAATGCCAATTCTGCGCCTGCCTCTGCCATAGCCTTGGCAATGCCCCAAGCGATTGAGCGTTCATTGGCCACACCCATGACCAAACCGCGTTTTCCAGCCAGTGATTGCATATTTTTCTGCCCCGCTCGTCGTTCTTTGATCCTAAATGACGGTTTTCACTCGGGGCGTCAAGCGTGGCCCAAAATTCTGAAATACATAGCTAAATAACAGTAACAAACGTACCAGCACCCCGAAGTTTCACGGAGCACTGGAAGATCTCAGGCACATTACCCGCGGTATTTTGACATCAGCATGGACCCATTCGTGCCGCCAAAGCCAAAGCTGTTAGTCATAACCGTATCAAGGCCCGCGTTTTCAACAAGGCTTGTTGCGATTTCCGCAGGATCAAGTGCGGGATCCAATGTTTCCACGTTGATCGAGGGCGCAATGAAATCATTGTCCAACATCAACAGGCAATAAATCGCCTCTTGGGCACCTGTCGCCCCTTGGCTGTGGCCTGTCATGGATTTTGTGGAACTGACAGGGGGTGTTGATCCCTGACCAAAGACGCGGCGCACGGCCTCGATCTCGCCCACATCGCCAACGGGGGTCGATGTGCCATGGGCATTGATGTAGGATACCTTGCGATCACTGTTTAGGGATTGCAGTGCAAGGCGCATCGCACGCTCGCCCCCTTCACCCGATGGGGCAACCATATCATGCCCATCTGATGTCGCGCCATAACCCGTAACCTCGGCATAGATTTTGGCACCACGCGCCAAGGCGTGTTCCAAATCCTCTAACACGACGATACCACCACCGCCGCCAATCACGAACCCATCGCGATCTGCGTCAAATGCACGGGATGCACGTTCAGGGGTGTCGTTATATTTGGATGACATCGCGCCCATCGCATCAAACAGGCAGGACAATGTCCAATCCAATTCTTCTCCGCCACCTGCAAACATCACGTCCTGTTTGCCCATCATGATCTGTTCCGCGGCATTGCCGATACAATGCAAGGATGTGGAACAGGCCGAGGTGATGGAATAGTTGATGCCTTTAATCTTATACGCGGTCGATAGGTTCGCCGAAATGGTCGAGGACATGCATTTTGGAACCGCAAGTGGCCCAATGCGTTTGGGTGATCCGGCCTTTAACACAACTTGATGGGCCGCGAACATGGAACTTGTTGATGGGCCGCCTGATCCGGCCACCAATCCTGTGCGTTCGTTTGACACCAATGACTGATCCAAACCTGCATCTGCAATCGCCTGTTCCATCGCCAAATAGGCATAGGCCGCACCTGGTCCCATAAAACGCAGGGTGCGTTTGTCGATCATATCAGCAAGGTTTAACCCCTTGATATCGCCTGCGATTTGACTGCGGAACCCATATTCCTTCATGTCTTCATTCGCAGTGATACCAGAGCGACCTGCCTTTAGGCTCTCTAATACTTCGGCGGCATTGTTCCCAATTGATGAGACAATCCCTAACCCTGTAACAACCACTCGGCGCATGTCGCTCTCCCTTTTTTCTGTCTTTAGCTCTCTGAAAGAGCGACTTTCATATCTTTTACCTGATAGATCACTTCGCCGTCCGCCTCGACGATCCCATCCGCAACACCCATTGTTAGGCGGCGGGTTTGCACGGCCTTGGTGAAATTCACGCGATAGGTCAGCATTTTGCGATCTGGACGCACCATGCCAGTCAGTTTAACTTCACCAACCCCAAGCGCATAACCGCGCCCCTGCCAGCCGCGCCAGCCAAGGTTAAAACCCGTCAGCTGCCACAAACCATCAAGGCCCAAACACCCAGGCATGATTGGGTTTCCAGGGAAGTGGCAGTCAAAAAACCACAGATCAGGTTTAATATCGAATTCCGCGATCACATGGCCCTTGCCGTGTTCGCCACCATCTTCGGAAATTTCCGTAATGCGATCCATCATCAACATCGGGGGTTCAGGCAATTGTGCATTTCCTGGTCCGAACAATTCGCCGCGGGCACATTTTAACAAATCGTCGCGGTCAAAACTTGATGGATATGGTGACATAGTATCGCTCTCATTTTTGAATGTTTTTCGCTCTCTAACATCCACGGCTCTGATCTTGCAAGTATTCTCACTTGTTTCACGCGCCTTGAATGACGAAAAGAATTGAAACTGCCCGCAAAACGATCATATTATGGAGTGAACATGAAACGGAAGCTTTGAATGCGAACAGTGTCGACACAACGCGCCCACGACTGGCTGGCAAAATCTGATCTGCGCCCAACGCGGCAGCGGGTTCTTTTGGCTGAGGCATTGGTGGGGGACGGACAACACCGCCATGTCACGGCGGAAAACCTGTTTGAACGGGCCCAAGGCAGTGGTGAAAAGGTATCATTGGCCACCGTTTACAATACCTTGCGTGCATTTTGCGATGCAGGGTTGCTGCATGAAATTACCGTTGATGGCACCAAAAGCTATTTTGACACAAACACCCATGATCACCCCCATTTCTATTGGGAAGACGACGCAAAGCTAAGCGATGCGCCTGCGGAAGAATTGAAAATCATGCAGGTGCCCGATGCCCCCGACGGCACCGAAATCGCATCGATCGACGTTGTAATCCGACTTCGCAAAAAAGGATAATACCATGCGCGCTGTGACGTATTCTGCCTTTGGCCCTGCCGAGGATGTGATGACGCTTGTCCAGATGGACACTCCCACCCCCGCCGCGGGAGAGGTTTTGGTAAAACTTGAATATTCAGGCGCAAACCCATCAGATGCCAAGGCGCGTGCAGGCGCACGCCCAGGTGTGACGAAACCCGCATTTGATGTGATCATCCCAAATTCAGATGGGGCGGGCATAATCACAGCCGTGGGTCAGGGCGTGGACCCTGCCCGCATCGGATCGCGTGTTTGGATATGGAATGGGCAATGGCAACGCCCCTTTGGTACCTGCGCGGAATATATCGCGATCCCCGCAGATCAGGCGGTGGATATGCCCGATGATATGAGTATGGAAACGGGCGCATGTTTGGGTATTCCCGGCCTGACAGCCGCGCATGCGGTTTTGGGCGGCGGTGATGTTGCGGGCATGACCCTGTTGATTTCGGGCGGTGCGGGATCGGTTGGGCACAATGCCATTCAACTGGCCAAATGGGCGGGCGCAACGGTGATTGCCACAGGATCGCCCGATGCCTTTGATCGGATCACCGCAGCAGGCGCAGATCATGTTTTGGAGTATCGCGCGGCTGATTTGGCGGATCAAATTCTGGCAATTGCACCCAATGGGGTCGATCGCGCGGTAGAGGTGGAATTTGGGCTAAACGCAGATCTGTTGCATCAAGTTGTGCGCGCCAACGGAACAATCGCCGCCTATGGCTCGGGCAAGGAAATGGCCCCAACCTTTCCTTTTGGACCCTATCTTTTCAAGGCGATCACCATCGACATTGTGTTGATCTATATCCTACCCAAGACAGAGCGAGACGCCGCCATTGATGCATTACACCGCGCCCATGCGGCGGGTGCGTTTAAACCCGCGGTGCATCATATCCTGCCCTTGGAAGACAGCGCCGCTGCCCACGACGCCACAATGACACCTGGGCGCGCCGGCGCGGTGTTGATAAAGATGCGTTAATTCCTGACACGCATAGGTTCCTGCGCAGAGCGACATAGGTATCTGTCAAAAAAATTACGTGCATTCCCCCTTCCCCCCAGCGCGTAATCATGGTTTCTTGGTCAAAAGATCAGGAGAAATTTATGCCAATCAAAGCATGCGTATTTGATGCCTATGGAACATTATTTGATGTGGCGGCCGCTGCGCGTATCGCGGCCGCAGAGCCAGAGCATGCGAAATTGGCAGCAATCTGGCCGCAACTGGCGGAAATTTGGCGTTCAAAGCAGCTTCAATACACTTGGTTGCGGGCGATCACAGGGGATTACACGGATTTTTGGCGAGTGACCCAAGATGGATTGGATTTTGCCATGGCCGCCCTCAGCCTAGAGGGCGAGGCCGAAATGCGCGAACGCCTTTTGGCCCTTTATTGGGAATTACAGGCCTA
>CAXACF010000114.1:0-6027 GCA_963967125.1 uncultured Rhodobacterales bacterium
TCCTGTCATCACAGACGTTCATGAAGTCAGCCACTGCGCCCCCGCGGCCGAGGTGGTGGATGTGATCCAAATTCCTGCGTTCCTATCGCGTCAGACGGATTTGTTACTGGCGGCGGGGAACACAGGGAAACCCATCAATGTGAAAAAGGGTCAGTTTTTGGCCCCATGGGAAATGCACAATGTCGCCGAAAAAATTGCCAGCACGGGGAACACCCAAATCATGTTGTGCGAACGCGGCACATCCTTTGGCTATAACACATTGGTCAATGATTTCCGTGGGTTGGAAACCATGGGCGAAACGGGATACCCCGTGATTTTTGATGCCACACATTCGGTGCAACAACCGGGTGGGCGGGGCAATTCATCGGGGGGTGAACGCAAATTTGTCGCCGCCCTTGCACGCGCGGCCTGCGCGGTTGGTGTGGCGGGTTTGTTTATCGAAACCCATCAGGACCCCGACAATGCACCCTGTGATGGACCCAACATGATCCAGATCGACGACATGCCTGCATTGATCGCACAACTGCGTGATTTCGATGCACTGCAAAAAGGGCTATAGCCCAAAAAATCATTGAACAACAGTGGACTGGCCCTAAACTGCATGGGGACAGGAAGGGAGAGTTCGCAATGATCGAAATGGTGATTGCCTTGGCAATAGTGGGCGCGGTTGCGGGCGTCATTGCGGGGCTTTTCGGTGTTGGGGGCGGCATGATTTTGGTGCCTGCGTTTTATTATGCCTTTACCACCTTGGGCTATGCGCATCAGGATTTGATGCAAATTTGCCTCGCCACATCGCTTGCCACGATTGTTGTGACATCTTTGCGTTCGCTAAGTGCGCATAACAAACGCGGTGGCGTGGATTGGGATGTTCTGCGCACGTGGGCTCCGGGTATTATGATTGGCGCATTGGTTTCTGTCGCCTTTGCGGCGCAATTGCGATCCTCAACTTTGCAATGGATATTTGGCGGTTTGGGGATGTGCATTGGCCTTTATATGGCCTTTGGCAAAACCGAATGGCGCGTTGCAGATGATATGCCCACGGGCGTTCGCCGCGCGATTTATGCGCCACTTGTGGGGTTCTTTTCTGTGCTGATGGGCATTGGTGGCGGATCGCTGGGCGTACCCACCATGACATTGCACGGTATGACAATCCATCGGGCTGTTGCGACATCCTCGGGGTTTGGATTGCTGATTGCGGTGCCGTCGGTTTTGGGATTTTTCTTTGTCTCGCTTGATCCCACGCTGCGTCCCCCAATGACGGTGGGGGCCGTTAATTTGGCGGCCTTTGGCCTTATTATTGCAATGACACTGGTGACAACGCCATTAGGTGTTGCCTTGGCGCATAAGATGGAGGCGGCAAAGTTGAAGCGGTTTTTTGCAATATTCTTGGTCTTTGTCGCGGCCAATATGCTGCGCAAGGCCATGGGATATTAACGCGATGTTTGGGTCCACAGGATGGCGGCGCGTCGCCTATGATCCGCGCCTTGCGCAATGGGCGAAACGCGCACGTCAAATCGCGATTGGCGTGGCCCAAGACCCCAAGATGCAGGCCGATTGGCTTGTCTGTGAAGGCACGTGGTTTGTTGGGGTCCATGCATTGCCAAACGCAGCGAATGGGGATGTGCCAGGGGCCGAATTTCCCGCACGTTTGCGCAGCATGTGTCCCGGTCCCTATCCTAAGGCGCAGGTGTCCATCACTTATCCCGGCTATCCAAAACCGCGCGAAGGCGAAAGCCACGCTGCGTTTCAGTTTCGCAAAAATCGGGATGCGGCCCATGTGGACGGGATATTGGGCATTGGAACGCCCAAGCGGCGCTTTGTCCGCGAACCCCACGCCTATATTTTGGGCATGCCGCTGAATGATTTTGATGCAGGGGCCAGTCCGATGGTGGTTTGGGAAGGATCACATCAGATTATGCAAGCCGCGTTTCAGGATGCATTCTCGGGCCTAACCGACGCGCAAATCCGCGAAACGGACATCACGGATCTGTATAAAGAGGTGCGCAAACATGTGTTTGACACCTGTGAACGGGTCGAGGTGCATGCCAATGTGGGCGAGGCCTATGTCCTGCATCCGATGTGTTTGCATGGGGTCGCGCCATGGGCGTCCACAGCCAAGGCCCCGCCCGAGGGCCGCATGATTGCCTATTTCCGTCCCGAGCTGCGCTCAGCTTTGGATTGGTTAACAATCGCCTAGCTAAGGCGTGTGCATAGAGGCGGCATCATATCGCCCAACTGCATCCAGTTTGTTGCTCTGACAGGGCCCACAAACGTTCAAGCGCTGTTGGGTCATAGGCATAGTCGAGTAAGATGCCTTTGCCCACAGGTCCAGAAAATTCCAACCGTCCGATTGGACCATAAAAGGCACGTTGATCCAGGCCATTTTCAGTGGCGCACATCAGTTGTGGATAGGCCCCGTGCGTTGCGGATTGTACGATGGGAAGGCGGGCCATGATCGCAAACATGATTTTGGAAATCTGATTGGCATTTGTTTCAATCAACGACGTCCGAGAGGCCCCAGGATGACAAACATAAACCTGCGTGTTCAGGCCTGCGGCGGCAATTTTATCCTGCAATGCATAGGCAAACATCATTTGCGCCAGTTTGCTGTGACAATAGGTTTTGTTTTGGTGATAGTTTTTGTCCCAATTCATGTCGTCGAATTGGATACGTTTGATCCCCATTTTGTATCCCAAAGAACTCACCACAACCATGCGGCCTGAGGATGCCTCAACGCGATCAAACAGCAGGTTACACAGCAGAAAGTGTCCATAGTGGTTTGTACCCAATTGGCTTTCAAATCCATCAACGGTTAGTTTCTGTTTTGGCACTTGGGCAATTGCCGCGTTGCAGATAAGTGCGTCGATTTGTGGAACCGTTTCCAGAACCTCGGCTGCGGCGCGGCGCACACTGCTTAGGTCAGATAAATCCAATGTGATCGCGCGGATTGGGGCATCTGCGCCAAATTCTGATTGGATTGCCTCAATCACTCCTTTGGATTTATTTGGATTACGGTTCAGCATCACAACATGAGCACCTTGTGCGATTAGGTGTTTTGCCGCCTCTTTTCCTGTGCCCGCGGTCGCACCTGTGATGACATATGTTTTGCCCGTTAAATCGGGCATGCGCACGGGTGTCCAACCATTCGGTGGGAAAATATTTTCTTTCATATTTGGTAATCCTAGTTCCACGTATGCATGATATGCTTTTCAATTTTTGGCATATGGGTAGCGTGGCGCGATGTTGCAACCCACAATGTCTCAGGCATATGGGCGGATCTATCTCCGCTTTAAACGTGCGGCGCGGCCGCCACGGCGTACCTTTAGCTGATCGGCGCGTGCGGGCAGATCGTTCATAATGTCACGCCGGGTTTCAGGCGTCATGCGTGACCAATCGGTGATTTCATCAATGGTGCGATAACAGCCTGTGCAAATGCGCGTTTCGGGATGCACGACACAAATCTGCACACAGGGTGATTCAATTTCATCACGTTTCCAAAGGGGTGTGTTCATTTATGTGTCTGCTCGGTTTATGTGCTGCATACGATCTAGCGTCCCCTGAAGGATATACGACGCAGCCACATGATCGATAACTTCAGAGCGACGTTTTCGTGTCGTATCCGCCTCAAGCAGTGCCTTTTCCGCCGCAACTGTCGATAAACGTTCGTCCCAAAAAGCGATTGGCATATCATGCAGGCGTTCAAAATTGCGGGCGAATGCGCGTGTCGCCTGACATCTGGGGCCTTCGCTGCCGTCCATATTGCGGGGCAGACCCAGAACCATGCCCGCAATCCCGCGTGTTTTGATGATCGCGATCACCGCCTCGGCATCTATTGAAAATTTCTTGCGTTTGATCGTTTCCAATGGGGTTGCGACCGATAGGAATGTGTCACTGACTGCAATGCCGATGGTTTTTGTGCCCAAATCCAACCCAATCAGTGGTGAAAGGGGGGGCAATGCCTGTGCAAATTCGGTTATGTCGTCTGTGATCACTCGATCGCCCCTGCGCTTTTTGCGGCGGCGCGCAGTTGCTCCATCGCGCCCTGATCACTGCCAAAGACGGCTTGGGCCTCGGTCCAGATGATTTTCGCATTTTCGACTTCGCCCAAAATGCCATAAGATGAAATTAGGCGTGCCCATTCTGCGGCGCTGCCGCCCTCGGTTGCCAAACGATCCGACAATTGCGCAACCATCGAACGGATGAAGTCCTCACGATCTTCTGCCGACATATCCGAGGCCGCTTCGATATCCGCGGCACTGGGTCCTTTCAGGCGCGGGGCAGGCAGTTCAAAATTCACCGCACCCGCCATTGCGGCGACTTCTTCGATGTCTTGGCGGATGAATTGTTGCCATGGGGCCTCTGGATCGCCCTCATTCAACAAACGCCGCCATGTGCTAAAGGCCACGTCCGCGCGATCGTTTTGCAGCATCATCAACCCCATGTAATAAAGCGCCCCTTCGTTTGCAGGATCGCGGGCCAATGCGGCGCGCAGGGCGTCCTCCGCCTCGGGCGAAACATACATGCCAGAGGCGAAAATCATCAACTGAGCGTATTCAAAGAAATCTTCTGCACCTGCCTGACCACCCAAGATATCCAAAATCCGTTCTTGCGCACGCAAGGCCGCGCGATAATTTTCCAATCCCGTTTCAACGCCCACCAAAATGCGGTGCCCTTCGATATCATCGGGGCGTTTTTCGACCGTTTCGCGCAGTTTTTTGACCAAATCGGCATATTGACCCTCGGCCTCATTTAGAACTTCTGCTGGCAATCTGTTCCAAACATCGTCTTGGGTAGCGCGATTTTCGCGCATCTCTGCCGCGCGGGCAAAGCGTTCGGCGCGGGGCAGGTCGTCATATCCTGGAACCCCCAGTTTCGAATAGGTCCACAAACCACCGCCCAACAATGTGACGACTACAATCGCTACAACAACGGCGACCTCGGTCGCAGACATGGGTTTGGGGGCGATTTTTTGTGCGTCATCTGCTGCCAAAATGCGGCGGGACACTTCGGTGCGCAGGCGCTTTGCCTCATCCGCCGTTAGGGTGCCACGCGCCTCATCACGTTCAATTTCGCTTAACTGGTCTTTGTAAATGGCCAATTGCGTTTCGCTTTCGTCCGTCGGCACGGGCGAAATCAGCGTGCGAAATAAGAAAAAGGCAAGGATAAGTGCAGCACCCGCTGCGATGATCCAGAACGTCATGTCCCCTCCATATCAATTGCGACATATGTAACGATCATACTGTTGGTTATAAAGAGGAAAACAACAAGCCTGCCCAGATGTCGCAAGTCGGCTGTGTTGTGACGCACTGGATCGAAGGAAATGAACAGGATAGGGGCATACCGAACCAACAGTCGAAAAACCGGATTCGTAATCACATGAGACGTTATTCTGCATTTGCAATCGCGCGCGAAGGGGCCCGTTATCACACAGGCTGGGAACGCGCATGGAAATCCCCTGCACCCAAAAAACGCTATGACGCGATTATCGTGGGCGCGGGCGGTCATGGTTTGGCCACGGCCTATTATTTGGGGAAAAACCACGGCATCAAAAATGTCGCGATCCTAGAAAAGGGTTGGTTAGGCGGCGGTAATACAGGCCGTAACACGACAATCATCCGTTCCAACTATCTTCAGGATCCATCAGCCGCGATTTATGAAAAGGCGCGCAGCCTTTATGAAACGATGAGCCAGGATTTTAACTATAACGTCATGTTTTCGCCCCGTGGGGTGATGATGCTGGCGCAAACGGAACATGAAATCCGCGGCTATGAACGCACAGCGCATGCAAACGCGCTACAGGGGGTGGCAACAGAATTCATTTCGCCCCAGCGTGTGAAAGAGTTGGTGCCTATCATCAACATCCACGGCCCTCGCTATCCGGTTTTGGGCGCGCTGTGGCAGCCACGCGGGGGCACCGCGCGTCACGATGCGGTGGCCTGGGGATATGCACGTGCCTGTTCTGACATGGGTATGGACATCATCCAACAATGCGAAGTCACAGGCGTGCGCCGTGACGGGGACAAGGTG
>CAXACF010000115.1:0-5982 GCA_963967125.1 uncultured Rhodobacterales bacterium
TCCATGTCCACGCGCGGTCTGGCCCCCACCGAAAACGAGGCGCGTGCAATCGCCATCCTAAAAGAATTGGATGAATTGAACCTTTATCGTTTGGCCGTTGAAAAACTACCCTATTCTCATCCTGTGCAATCTGCGCACCGCTTTACCTCGGGCTATGGGCGCCGCTGGGGACGGATGCATTACGGGTCTGATTTTGCCGCCCCCCATGGCACGCCCATTTATTCAACCGCGGATGGTGTGGTGACAAAAGCGGGCTGGGCATCGGGCTATGGCCGGTTGATAAAAATCAAACACGACTTTGGAATTGAAACGCGTTATGCGCATCTTTCAAAAATTCGCGTCAAAGTCGGACAAAAAGTGTCGCGTGGCGAACGGATCGGTGATATGGGAAACACTGGACGTTCGACCGGAACGCACTTACATTATGAAATCCGTGTGAATGGTAATGCGGTTAACCCCATGAAATATCTGAAGGCTGGAAAAAATGTTTTCTAAAAGCAAAATCAATGACCCTGCACCCAAAGAAGATGCGGCAAAACCTGCGGCACCCACTGAATCAGCAGCGGCCCCTGCACCATCTGCACCAAAGGCAAAGCCACCCGCATCGGTTTTGTCCCAAGATTTGCACGTAACAGGCAACATCAAAACAACAGGTGACATCCAAGTTGAGGGCACTGTTGAGGGTGACATTCGCGCCCATTTGTTGACCATCGGTGAAACTGCCACCATCAAGGGTGAAGTGATTGCCGATGATATCGTCATCAACGGTCGTATCATCGGCCGCGTGCGTGGCCTAAAGGTGCGTTTGACGGCGACTGCACGTGTTGAGGGCGACATCATCCATAAAACAATCGCGATTGAATCAGGCGCGCATTTCGAAGGATCGGTTCAACGTCAGGACGATCCTTTATCAGGTGGTGCGAAAAAGCCTGCAGCAGAGGCAAAGTAAACTGCCACCAAAACAATGTAACGGGCCTGCGATTTTCGCAGGCCTTTTGTTTTGGGCCTTTTGTTTTGGTAACTTTTATTTTGGCGGAATGGAGTAGGTCAGCGACGCGCGCGCCACGGGTTTATCAACCCCATCGGAATAAATCATCGCATCCCCAACAACCAGCACACGGCCCAATTTGTGGATACGGCATATTGTATAAAGATCCCGCCCCGCCTCGGGTTTGCGCATGAAATCAATCGCACAATTCGTTGTGACGGCCAGCGCCTCTTTCCCCAAATGCGAAAGGATGGCCGCATACATCCCACAATCGGCCAATGCAAACATTGAGGGACCAGATACCGTACCACCGGGGCGCAGATGTTCGTCTTTCACGGGCATGCGCATTTTCAAATGATCCTCATGCACCTCATCAATCACGAAAAGCCCGCGCACCTGCGGAAACACCTCATCCAGATAACTCTGCAATTCAGCGGCATCAAAACGTAACGGCATACTTTTCCTCATCTCAACTTACATATAAGGTTTTCGCAAATCACCGTGGAGGGCAAGATGACAATTTTGGAACGTAACGACACAAACGGCGTCGCACATTTGAACATGAATGCGCCTGAACGTTTGAATGCCCTATCCGATGAAATGTTGGCCGCCCTGCAATCACAGTTTGATGCGATTAAAGAGGACACATCAGTGCGTGCCGTGATCCTGTCGGGATCAGGTAAGGCATTTTGTGCAGGTCACAACCTAAAAGAAATGACCGCAGGGCGTCAGGCCGAGGATGGCGGCAAAGCGTATTTTAAGGATCTGTTCGATCGCTGCGCCACAATGATGATGAGTATTCAGAAACTGCCCCAACCCGTGATCGCGCAGGTCCATGGCATTGCCACCGCGGCAGGGTGCCAATTGGTGGCCACATGCGATATGGCGGTCGCGGCAGAGGGGACCAAATTTGGTGTGAACGGCGTAAACATTGGTTTGTTCTGCTCAACCCCCATGGTGGCGTTGTCACGCAATATCCCACGCAAAAACGCCTTTGAAATGCTGACCACGGGAAAATTCATCGAAACAGAGGAAGCCGCGCGTTTGGGTTTGATCAACCGCGCTGTCCCCCACGATCAGTTGGAAAGCGCAACGCGCGAATTGGCCGACACGGTCGCAAGCAAACTAACCGCCGCTGTCAAAATCGGCAAACAGGCGTTTTATCAGCAAATGGAATTGAACGTGGCCGAGGCCTATGATTACGCAGGCGATGTTATGGTGCAAAACATGCTGTTCCGCGACACCGAAGAAGGCATTGCCGCATTTTTGGACAAACGTCCGCCAAACTGGGAACAATAATCTTGGTTTAAATGGTCAACAATCGTCACAGGACAAAATGCGCGACCTTAGGTTTGCGCATTTTTTTCTTTTAATCCTGACAAAAATCACTAGATCAGCGGCATGGATAAAACACTTCATATCATCGGCGGCGGAATGGCCGGATCAGAGGCCGCATGGCAGGCCGCGAACATGGGCGTTAAGGTGGTGATCCACGAAATGCGACCCAAGGTTGAAACATTTGCCCACCGCACGGGGTATTTGGGCGAAATGGTGTGCTCCAATTCGTTTCGATCCGATGATCATGAACAAAACGCGGTTGGTTTGCTGCATTGGGAAATGCGCGCCGCAGATGGTTTGATCATCACACAGGCCTATGAACATCGTCTGCCCGCAGGGGGTGCATTGGCGGTGGATCGCGATGTCTTTGCCGCCTCTGTCACGGATAAACTAAAGGCGCATCCACTGATCGACATCAGCGGTGAAGAAATCACTGAACTGCCCGACGACGGTCATTGGATTGTGGCGACTGGGCCCCTGACCTCTTCGGGACTTGGGGATGCGATTGCCAAAGAAACCAGCGCCGAGGCGCTTGCGTTTTTTGATGCCATTGCGCCCATCGTTTACACCGACAGCATCGATATGGACAAAGCGTGGAAACAATCGCGCTATGATAAGGGCGACACAGAGGAAGAGCGCACCGCCTATATCAACTGTCCCATGAATAAAGATCAGTATGAGGCGTTTATCGACGCCCTACTCGCCGCGGATAAAACCGAATTCCACGAAGGTGAAACCGCAGGCTATTTTGACGGCTGCCTACCGATTGAGGTCATGGCAGAGCGCGGGCGTGAAACATTACGCTTTGGCCCAATGAAACCCGTTGGCCTGACCAATCCGCACAGCGATGAAAAACCCTATGCGGTCGTACAATTGCGCCGCGACAATGCGCTTGGCACGCTTTACAATATCGTGGGGTTCCAAACCAAGATGAAATACGGTGCCCAGACCGAAGTGTTTCGCAAAATCCCAGGGTTGGAAGAGGCAAGCTTTGCCCGTTTGGGTGGCATTCACCGCAATACATTCATCAATTCACCCACGCTGCTGGATGATCAAATGCGTTTGAAAAGCAGACCAAACATCCGCTTTGCGGGACAGATCACGGGTGTCGAAGGGTATGTAGAAAGTGCCGCGATGGGCCTATTGGCGGGACGCTATGCGGCGGCCGAAATTTTGGGCAAATCCGTTCCCATGGTCCCTGCTGACAGCGCGATGGGTGCCTTGGTCCATCACATCACAGGCGGAGCTGAGGCGAAAACATTTCAGCCAATGAACGTGAATTTTGGCCTGTTTCATCCTGTTGACGGTCTTAAAGGTGGTCGGAAGGGGCGAAAAGAACGCTACAAGGCCTATACAGATCGTGCAAAAGCCTGTTTTTCAGACTGGTTGGCACAAAGCACCTAGACGGACAAATCAACTTTTGCTTAAGTTTGGAGCATGAGCACCAAGTTTTTGAACCAAGCCTATGGCATAAGCACCCTGGACAGCCGCGATTTATACACCGCGTGGTCCGAAAGTTATGACAACGAAGTCCATGAAAATGGCTATGTCACCCCCCTGCGCGTGGCAGAGGCGTTGGATCGCCATGTTTTGGATAAAAACACAACGGTGCTGGATTATGGATGCGGTACGGGACTGTCGGGACAGGCATTATTGAACGTCGGGTTTCAGGCAGTGGATGGGGTTGATGTCACAGCCGCCATGGTGGATTTGGCACGCGAAAAAGGGATTTACAGAAACCTTGACGTGTTTTCCCCCGAGGATGGGCCAAACATCGCAGCGGGCACATATTCGGTCATCGCCGCGATTGGTGTCATCGGCGCAGGTGCCGCGCCGCTATCTGTGTTTGATACGATCATGGATTTATTGCCCACGGGGGGCTATTTCGCCTTTTCCTTTAACGATCACACGTTAGAGGATCCCGACTATGAAAACAAAGTGTTGGAATACACACAGACAAAGCGCGCGCAATTGGTGTTTTGCGAATACGGTGCGCATTTGCCAGGCAAGGACATGAAATCAAACGTCTATGTCCTTGTTAAAAAATGACATTTCGAACTCGGTTCGCGCCATCCCCCACAGGTCCATTGCATTTGGGACATGCCTATTCCGCATTGCTGGCCTATGACGCGGCACAGCGTCATGGGGGTGCATTTTTACTGCGGATCGAAGATTTGGATCAAAGCCGAGTACGCCCAGAGTGGGAAGAATTGATTTATCAGGATCTTGAGTGGCTTGGGATCACATGGGATGAGGACCCCATCAAACAAAGCGAGAGGAAAGACGCCTATCTTTCTGTTTTAACGGGAGTGTCCCCCGCGATCCCCACATTCACATGCACCTGCAATCGCCGTGATATTCAACAGGCCATGGGCGCACCCCATGCCGAGGATATGGCGTTTGGACCCGACGGTCTAATTTATCCTGGAACCTGTCGTGCGCATCGCTATGATCCACGTAATGGGGATTTGGATACCCTGAACCTGCGATTATCTCTAAAACAAATTCAACATGACTTTACCCCCATAACCCATTCAGAATATTCAGATATATCATTTTTTAATCATATCCAATCATCCATGACGTTGGCGGAATTTCAGGATAGGATTGGTGAAGTTGTTCTATGGCGCAAAGGCTATGCCGCCTATCATTTGGCCAGCGTCATTGATGATGCCCATCAGGGGATCACACATGTCGTCCGTGGTCAGGACCTGAGGGAGGCCACGCATATTCATGTTTTGCTGCAAAACCTCTTGGGGCTTCCAACGCCCGCCTATCATCATCATGATTTGATCCGGGATGAAAACGGAAAACGACTGGCCAAACGGCATGACGCAAAGGCCATTCGCAAATACCGAGAGGATGGCGCAACCCCTGCCGATATCCGCAGGATGGTTGGGCTTTAATCCATGGGTTGGATCAATTCGACCACGGCACCATCCTGCACCGCACGATAAAAACAGTGTCGACGGTTTGTATGGCACGCGGCCCCTGTTTGATTGACCAGAACCAAAATGGCATCCGCATCACAATCATAGCGGAATTCAACCAATTCCTGTGTGTGCCCCGATGTTTCGCCCTTAATCCAGAACGCCTGACGTGACCGTGACCAATAGGTGACACGCCCAGTCGCAAGCGTTTTTTCAACGGCCTCTTGGTTCATCCATGCCATCATCAGGACCTCTTTGGTGTCATGATCCTGCGCAATCGCAGGGATAAGGCCTGCATCGTTATAGACCAAAGTCGAAGGATCAAACTGCATGTTCAAATTCCTTTTGCAATCCTGAATTCATCGCCTATCTATAGGGTGAGCGCGCAAAGAGGAAGCCCCATGTCAGGCGAGAGTGATCTAATCAATCTGTATTCCGAACGAATTTTGGAACTGGCCACAAATGTCCCCCATGTGGAGCGTTTGGACAATCCCGATGCAACGGCGAAAAAACGCTCTCCACTGTGCGGATCAACTGTGACGGTCGATATCGCCCTAACGGATGATAAAATCACGGATTACGCGCAGGATGTGAAAGCCTGCGCCTTGGGCCAAGCGGCAGCCGCCGTTATTGGACAGTCGATCATTGGCCGCACAATGGCCGAGGTGCAGACCGCACGTGATGAATTGAACGCAATGCTGTAGCAGGATGGGCCAATCCCTTCTG
>CAXACF010000116.1:0-5977 GCA_963967125.1 uncultured Rhodobacterales bacterium
CTCTCCCCCTATTTATATTTCGTAGTGCGCAATAAAATCAGGATCAGGTTCCACCCCGAGCCCAGGTCCCATCGGGATCATCACGCGCCCGTTATTTTGTTTGACTTGTTGCTGAATATTCAGCGGATTTTTTAGCAATTTGTCACGAAAAATATTTTCGGTCGTATCAAATTCCAACATCGGTTCCCAAGGGTGTAACCCCCCAGGCAAATGCGGCATAGCTGCCAACAATTGCAAATTGGTAGCAACCGATATCGCAGAGCCCCAGACATGATTTATGACGGGCGTGAAATGCGCATGACACAGTGCAAGCACACGAAGATATTCCGAAATCCCCCCCAATGCACAAACCTCAGGTTGCGCAATATCTAGGGAACGAGACTCAAGCAGCCTACGCCAGTTCCAACGATTGAACTCCGCTTCGCCACCAGAGATATTTATGCGCAACCCTTGGCGAAGTTCACGGTATCCCTCTAAATCTTCTGGGGCGACTGGCTCTTCAAACCAATAGGCGCCAAGCTCTTCTAATGCACGCCCGACATAAAATGCATCAGATGTGGTGTAACAATGGTTGGCATCCACCATGAACTTTGCACGATTGCCGACCCCTTCTGCAACTGCGGTGGCCAATTTCACATCGTCAAAAGGCCCCAAACCCACCTTCATTTTGGTCGCGATAAACCCAGCATCGATAATTTGCGCCGCCTCATCTTTGAAACGCGCCGTCAAATCATCAACACTTTCGCGCCGCAACATCATGCCGTACCCATAACAGGGTACATCATCGCGGAATTTGCCACCGATCAATGCATGGATTGGCAAACCAGTCGCTTTCCCCGCAATATCCCAAAGGGCAATGTCAACACCAGACAGCGCCTGCAGAGGCATTCCCTTTTGTCCATGATCTCGCAAAAGGTTATAAACCTTATGCCAAATCACGTCGCGCTGTAGCGCGTCATCCCCGGTAATCATTGGGGCAATTACGTTTTCCACAATCGATTTATTGGCAATCGCAACATTTCCTGGACCGAAACATTCACCCCATCCAACAATCCCTTGATCCGTTTCAACACGCACCAAATGCGCCGTGCGCTTGGTATAATATTGCTGCGAATAACCCAGTTCTTCTGGCATATCGCACAACAAAACATGTGAGGTGATTTTGGTAATTTTCATGTTGTTAGCCAAAATTGGCGGGACCACTCAATAGTCCCGCCAATCCGTTCAAACCTGCAATCAGGTTTTATTTCATCGCGCCAATGCCGCGTAGGAACGCAAGGTGGCTTTCAAGCAACTCTTTTGATTCTGGAGTTGTTGCAAACTTTACCCACGCTTCTTGAACCGCTGTACGGTACTTGGCCAATTCTTCTGGTGACCATTCGTACATGTTCAGACCTTGCTCTGCCAATGCCACAGAGTTTTGTGCGTTTTTAACTTCGTTGATAGTTGTGTTTTTCAGCGCAAGCGCCTGCATACCTACTTTCAAGATCGCTTTGTGCGCATCTGGCATGCTGTCCCAAACATCCTTGCGGCATGCAAGGTGGTCCGCTGGCATCGAGTGGAAACCAGGGTAGTTTGTGTGCTTGGCGATGTCGTACAGACCCAGACCAATGTTGTTGGTCAAGTTTGCCGCATCCGCACCGTCGATGATGCCAGTTTCCAGCGCCGTAAAGATTTCGTTAAAGTCCATCACGATTGGTGATGCACCCAACTCTTCAAAGATCATTGTGATGATCCCGGGAGGTGAACGGAATTTCCAGTTTTTGAAATCTTCAACACCGCGGATTGGGCGTGTTGATGACAGTGACTCTGGACCAGGGATCCACCAACCGATGAATTCCATGTTGTGTTGGTTATATAGTGAATTCAGTGCGTCATAACCGCCACCATGTAGCAACCATGCCATTTGCTGATATGGGTTCGCATAGCCACCGTTCAGGTCACCTGTAAATTGGAACGCAGGGTTTTTACCAGTTTGGTAAGCACCGCCTGTCATGTCACAATCAAGAATACCTGTCGCAGCCGCGTCAAATGTTTCTGCCGACTTCACAACTGAAGATGAGTAGAACATTTCAATCGCGATATCGCCACCTGACATTGCGTGAATATCTTCGACAAATTCTGCAGCCATTTGACCAGAAAGTGTTTCTGGGCTGAAGTGCGTTTGAATACGCAGGTTCGTTGTTGCCGCTGTTGCTGATGTTGCAAGCAATGCCGCTGCACCTAAAGTTGCAGCAACCTTTTTAACAAAACTCATTTTGTTCTCCCTATTGGTTGTTTTGTCGTTCCACCCAACGTTAAAATGTGGGCGCTAACGGTAGCCTACATTCAAAAGCGCGTGTGGCAAGAAAAAAGTTGAACTTTTTTCAAATCTCAATAATACATAAAAATGTCAAAATTTTTGGATGTGTGATGAAGACCTACTCAACCAATGAAATCTATTCTGATCTTTACGAACAACTGATCAATGCTGTGATCCCAGCGGGCAGCAAAATCAAACCCGTTGAACTTCAATCGAAATATGGATGTTCCACAAATACAATTCGTGACACTTTGCTGCGGTTATCAAAAATTGGATTGGTTACATTTCAAATGCAGCGCGGATTTCGCGCCCGCGAAACATCTCCGGAAAAACGCGCAGACATCGCGAAATTTCGTGTTCTATTGGAACAAGAAGGCGCCGCACTTTCCATTCGCAAGGCGGGGTTAGACTGGGAAATTCGTTTAAATACCGCGCATCATAAGCTGAGCCATATTGAAAAACTGATGACCAAACATGGCCTTACCGATGAACATTTATTGGTGTGGTCGAGCGCTGAGTTTGAATTTCACGATGCCCTGATTTCAGGGTGCGCGTCGGATATTTTGATCGAAACATATGGTCACATTTATGCGCAATTTCGACAGCAATTTGTGGCCCAAGAGCGTGATTTTGGGTCAAACTACTTTGAATCTATCATCCACGAACACGCCACAATTTTGCAAGCGGCATTGGCACGAAATGAAGAGGCATGCAAACTGGCCATTCACGATCACATGAAAAGGAACTTTTGAATTCAGTCAAAAAATCAAGATTCAGAATTAAACAAAATTTTGAAATTCTGAAGAATTGCAAATCTGATTGAACATCGAACAAAGCGCCGATAGGGTCGCAACAAATGACAAAGCGATGCGCTTCAAACGCGCCTCACTTTCTAACGAAACACAACCTGGACAAGAACATGTCAAAACGACTTCAAAACAAACGCGCCCTTCTAACCGCTGCTGGTCAGGGGATCGGGCGCGCAACCGCGATCGCAATGGCGCGCGAGGGCGCGCATGTGTTTGCAACGGATATAAACCCTGAAACCTTAGCCGATGTACAACGTGAAGCCGAAGGTCTGGGAACGATCGAAACATTCACATTGGACGTCATGGACAATGGCGCGATTGTTGCGGGTGTCGTTCGTGCGCAGCCCGATATTCTGTTCAACTGCGCGGGATTCGTCCACAACGGCACCATTTTGGAATGCACAGACGACGAATGGTCATTCGCGTGGGATTTGAACGTTGGTTCCATGCACCGCATGATCCGCGCGGCCCTGCCCGGTATGTTAGAGCGCGGCACGGGGTCCATTATAAATATGTCCTCTGTGGCCTCCTCGATCAAAGGGGCGCCAAATCGTTATGTATATGGTACAACCAAGGCCGCTGTGATCGGGCTTACCAAATCTGTCGCAACCGATGTCATCACACAAGGCGTACGGTGTAACTGCATTTGTCCGGGAACTGTGGAAAGCCCATCGTTGCATGATCGTTTACGCGCAACAGGGGATTATGAAGCCGCAATGAAAGCATTCATTGCACGTCAACCCATGGGTCGCATTGGTGCCGCCGAAGAGGTCGCAGCCCTTGCCGTTTACTTGGCCTCAGATGAAAGCGCCTTTACCACTGGGCATGCACATGTGATCGACGGCGGTTGGTCAAACTAATTTCGAATTCGGAGAAAAGAGAATGAGTGAGAAAAAAACACTGCGCTCTCGTTTGTGGTTTAATAACCCAGATGATCGTGAAATGACGGCTCTTTATCTTGAGCGTTATTTGAATTACGGCCTGACGCGCGAGGAACTACAAGGTGATAAGCCAATCATCGCAATTGCCCAAACTGGCAGCGATCTTAGCCCCTGTAATCGCCACCACATTGAACTGTCCAAACGCGTGCGTGATGGTGTGATTGCCGCAGGTGGTACCGTGATTGAGATTCCTGTGCATCCCATTCAGGAAACAGGCAAACGCCCCACGGCCATGTTGGACCGTAATTTGGCCTATCTGTCTTTGGTCGAAACGCTTTATGGGTATCCCATTGATGGGGTCGTTTTGAACATCGGGTGTGACAAAACCACCCCTGCACTGCTGATGGCGGCGGCATCGGTCAATATTCCTGCGATTGCATTGTCCGTGGGTCCGATGTTGAACGGATGGTTCCGCGGTCAACGCACAGGATCCGGCACAATCGTTTGGAAGGCGCGCGAATTGCATGCCAAGGGCGAAATTGACGATGATGGGTTCATGGATTTGGTCGCCTCATCCGCACCATCAACAGGATATTGCAACACAATGGGCACGGCGACCACGATGAATTCAATCGCCGAAGCCTTGGGGATGCAATTACCGGGCTCAGCCGCCATTCCGGCCCCCTATCGGGAGCGGGGGCAAATGGCCTATATGACAGGCAAACGCATCGTCGATATGGTGCATGAAGATTTGAAACCCTCTGACATCATGACGAAAGAGGCCTTTGAAAACGCGATTGTTTTGAATTCCGCCATTGGCGGTTCAACAAACGCGCCTATCCACCTGAATGGATTGGCAAAATTGCTTGGCATCGAATTAACAAACGATGATTGGCAGCGTTTGGGACATAAGGTGCCACTACTGGTAAACCTACAGCCAGCGGGCGAATATTTGGGCGAGGATTATCACCGCGCGGGCGGCGTTCCTGCTGTGATGGGTCAGCTGATCAAGGCGGGCATGTTACCACACCCAAATCAGATCACCGCAAATGGCAAAAGCATGGGCGAAAACTGCACAGATGCGGAAATCATCAACACAGATGTGATCAAACCCATCGAAACACCGATCAAAGATCACGCAGGGTTCATCAACCTATCTGGTAATCTCTTTGACAGCGCAATCATGAAAACCAGCGTCATCAGCCAAGAATTTACAGATCGCTATCTGTCCAACGCCGATGATCCCAATGCATTTGAAGGACGCGCGGTTGTCTTTGACGGACCTGAGGATTTCCACAAACGTATTGACGACGAAAGCCTTGGGATTGATGAAAATTGCATCCTGATGATGCGCGGGACGGGCCCAATTGGCTATCCGGGTGGGGCCGAAGTGGTGAATATGCGCCCCCCTGCCTATTTGTTGAAACGGGGTGTGAATTCATTGCCTTGCGTCGGCGATGGCCGCCAATCAGGGACATCTGGATCACCGTCGATCTTAAACGCCGCGCCAGAGGCGGCCGCGGGGGGTGGACTTGCCCTTGTGCAAACGGGCGACATGGTACGCATTGATTTGAATGCCTGCACCGCAAACATCCTGATCAGCGATGAAGAACTTGAGGCGCGCCGCGCGGCACTGCCCACAAACGCCCATCGCGCCACAGCACAAACCCCATGGCAGGATATTTTCCAAGAAAAGGTACGCCAATTCGACGATGGCATGCTACTGGAAGGGTCAGACAAACATAAAGATATCGCGTCACGCCACGTGCCGCGCGACAACCACTAAAGGACAGAAAAGACAATGAAACTTGTACGTTATGGCGCCACTGGCCAAGAAAAACCCGGAATGATTGATGCAGATGGCACATTGCGCGATCTATCCGCACATGTGGCCGACATCACGGGTGCAACCATCGGTGACGAAAGCATCGCAAAATTGCGCGCCTTGGACCCTGCCACCCTGCCCGCGGTTGAGGGCAACCCGC
>CAXACF010000117.1:0-5963 GCA_963967125.1 uncultured Rhodobacterales bacterium
GACCAATCACAAACCAACCGTCCCATGATCATTTGGTCCATCGGACCCTCGATATCATCCCAATAATATACGGCACCTGCGGCCTCTGCGCGTTTGTGTAGCGCGCGAGGCATATCAAAAAAGGTCATGTTGCCGTCGGGGTTGCCACGCAACTGCACATCGGGGATTGTTTCCAGCCCAGCTTTAAGACGCGCGAAATTTCCATTTGCGCGGCGCGCTAGATCCAACCACAGATCATCCGTAAGATAGGCCAACATCTGCGCCGACAAATAACGGTGCTTGGAAAATAGATGCGCCCCACGTTTGCGGCGCAGTTCAAATTCCCATGCATGTTTCGGATCGAAAAAGATAACGCCCTCGACCCCCATCAATCCGTTTTTCGTTCCCCCAAAACTGAGGGCATCAACACCCGCACGCCATGTCATTTCGGCTGGCGACGCATTTTGCGCCACAATTGCGTTCGTAAATCGCGCACCGTCCATATGCAGGGCAAGACCATAGGTTTTGGCCACATCTGATATGGCTTGAACCTCTTCCACGGAATAGGAATGTCCTTTTTCGGTGATTTGCGTAATAGAAACAGGCCCGCGTTGGGGGCCGTGAACACCACGATTTTCTTCACCTTCGATCGATTTGATCAAGGCCTCTGGCGTAATTTTGTCGCTATCTCCAACCAAGGTCAGTTTGCCACCACCCATGTAAAATTCCGGCGCATTACACTCATCTTCGTGAATGTGCGACACAGGTGAACAGAAAATCGTTTCCCACGGCTGCGAAAGTGTAGAAAGCGCCAATGCATTCGCGGCAGTTCCCGTGCTGACCAAGTATACCGCTGCTTCAGGTGCTTCAAATTTCTCTCGGATCAGACTGGTCACCTGTTCCATCTGTGGATCTGCGCCATAGCTGGGCAAGTATCCAGAATTGGCCGAAACCATTTGATCCAAAACTTGTTGCGGCACAGGTCCCGCATTGTCAGAGGCGAAAAACATTATTCTGGCTCCTCAATCAGGTGATTTTCCCAATCATCTTCATCCACTTCAAACTCTGGAACGGTCATACCCTGAACAGAAACCCCCGCATCATGTACGGATTGTGGTGTTCCCGATATCAGAGGGTGCCAATCGTACAGCGGCAAACCATCCCATAGTAATTTATAGGCACAAGTTTTCGGCAACCAATAGGCATTTTGTTCAATCGTATCAGGATTTAGGACAATACATTCGGGGACGAATTGATGGCGGATGTCATATTGCCCGCATCGACAGGTTTGATCGTCCAATAACCGACACGCGACACGCGTTAAGTATACATCACCCGTATCTTCATCCTCGATCTTATTAAGGCAACATTTACCACACCCATCGCACAGGGCCTCCCATTCAATGGGGTTCATGTCCTTTAGTGGTTTTTTCTCCCAAAACTTTGGGGATAATCCACCGCGTTTGATTGGATCAGTACTCATAACGATTGAAGGATTTCGCGCGCTTGCGCACAATCAGCATCCATCTGTGTGATGAGCGCATCAAGCCCGTCAAATTTTAATTCAGGACGCAGGAAATCAACCAAACCAACAGATAAAGTTGATCCGTATAAATCGCCTGCGAAATCGAAAATAAACGTCTCTAAATTCGGCGTATTTTCACCAAACATCGGACGCACGCCTAGGGATGCAGCCCCGTGATAGGATCCCGCATGTGGCCCATCCAGCACATCAACAATCACGGCATAGACACCCAATTTTGGCAAATGCAGCCCATCCAGCGCCATGTTCGCAGTTGGGTAACCCAGTTCGCGGCCACGTTGTTCACCGCCGATCACCTCACCCTCGATACGGTGCCAATGACCCAACTGTGCGGCCGCGTCCCGTGGGCGCCCGTCTGACAATGCGTTGCGGATTGCGGTTGACGAAATCTGAATGCTGGCATCTTCGATCAGGGGCGCAATTGTTACGTCAAACCCCATCTCTTGACCAAATTTCACCAAATCCGCGGTTGTACCCGCGCGCCCCTTTCCAAAACAAAAATCAGCGCCAACAACCACGTTAACCAAACCCAAACCGTCCACAATTACATGCTGCGCGAATTCACGCGGTGTCAGCGCGGCAAGCGATGCATTGAAATTCAATTGGTACAGGCGTTCGATTCCCAATTTCGCCAAGCGTGTTTCGCGGGCATGCGCATCCATCAAACGAAATGGGGCAGCATCGGGCGCAAAATAGCTGCGCGGATGGGGTTCAAATGTCAGAATTCCCAAAGGGGCATCATATCGTTTTGCACCATCGCGTGCCAAATCAATGACTGATTGATGGCCTAAATGCACACCATCAAAATTACCAATGGCAACACTGGCACCTTTATCATTTGGATCGACGAACTGATAATCGCGGATAATTCTCATATGACTGAGGTAAACTGCGCCCGCCGCTGATGCAAGCGGCAACACTGCGTCATGTGAAGTTAGTCAAACTTGCGGCTTGGCGCCATAACCATGGCTTCACCAACCAGCACCTTTTTGCCATCAACTTCGCATTTGCATTCAAGCTTTACACGTCGTTTATCAATAACGATGTCGGTGACTTTTACCTCTGCGTAAACCAGATCACCGGGACGAACAGGGGCCAGAAACTTTAGGTTCTGGCTCATATAGATTGTACCATGCCCAGGCAGTTGTTCACCAATCACAGCAGAAATCAAACCAGCCGTCAGCATACCGTGCGCAATGCGCCCTTCAAAGATTGTATCTTGTGCATATGCGTCGTCCAAATGTACTGGATTACGATCGGTGGATACCTCAGCAAACATTTCAATGTCTTTGTCTGTCACAACCTTGCGGATGTAACGCGTCATACCCATTTCAATGTCTTCGATGCAAATTGTGCCGCGCGGTTGATTGTCCAACATCTGATTTCCCTGTTCGATGCGTAATAATAATTACTTTCAACATATATAATTGTAATTTTATTACTTTGCAACTGCAGAAAATAGGATGTTGCACACGCAAAACAAACCCCAGAAAGTCGACATTCTGTAGAATGTAAGGTATATTTTATCTTATAAACAGATACTTAGCGCAAGAAGCCAATTGAAAATGTCGGGTCCAATTGTTTTTCCACAACATACTGCGACAATTTTTCAGGATCAGGCTGTGTCACCGTCGCGGTTTCTTGGGCCGCTAATCCGCCCGTAATGAACAAACTATCGATTCCCTCACCTATTGCGCCTTGGATATCGGTTGTAATCCCATCGCCAATCGCCAGAATACGATCATCAGGGATATTTGGAAGAATGGCCGACAATCGGCGGCGCGCCAAATCATAGATCGGTGCGTGAGGTTTCCCAAAATACAGCGATGTGCCACCCATTTCGGTGTACGTCTGTGCCACAGCACCCGCGCACCATTCACGTTTGTCGCCGCGGTCCACGATAATATCAGGGTTCGCACAAAGCAGCTTTAGCCCCTTTTGTTTGGCATAAAGCAGGGGCGCACGCACATCATCGGGTGTACCATCGGCGGTTGGTAGGCCGGTGCAAACAATACCCTCGGCCTCTTCAATCGGGACATGCGAAATCTGAATCGGATCATCAATCAGTTTTAAGGGTTCGAAAAAGGGAAGTTCCGCATCCGTACCAATGAAATAGATTTTCTGACCAACGGCTCCCAAAAACAACGCAGAACGCGCGCTGTCACCTGATGACGCGATGCTGTCCCATGCATCACGTGCAACGCCGAAATCGGCCAATTGCTGTTCCACTTGGGCACGGGGTCTGGGTGAATTGGTCACCAATACAACAATGCCACCGCCCGCGCGATATTCGATCAAAGCCTTATTTGCCGCATCAAAAGCGCGCACACCGTTGTGCACGCACCCCCATAGATCCACGAACAAGGCATCATATTGCGCCGATATATCGGATAGGGCGTTGACGATCTGTGTCATGGTAATCCGCCTTACACGGCCAAAACAGGTATGATTTGTTTCTTACGGCTCATCACACCAGGTAGAACCACCGTGTCACCTGTGACGGTCGCCCCAAATGATTTTTCGGCAACTGATTTGACCAAATCGTTTGGAACCAGCAATGTCGCCTCTTCGTTTAGAATGTCGACGACAAATAGCAAAACTTGGTCTGCGCCGTCTTCGGCCGCAACGTCCACCATGCTGGCCATCAGGCTATCTTTGCGGTCCAAAACGATTTTCGGCGCTGTGGTTTCCAAAACAGACACGCGGAACTGTTTTCCGCCCACTTCATATTCCTTGGAATCCATGCGTAACAATTCAGCATCGCTGAACGCCGATACATCTGATTTTGCCTCAAACAGGTCGGCGGCATAGGCGGCCATATCAATTCCCAGATCATCCGCCAATTTCTGTGCAACAGCGCGATCATGATCAGTTGTTGTTGGGCTGCGGAATTCTAATGTGTCTGACAAAATACAGGATAGGGCCGCGCCCTTGATCGCGTCGGGCATTTTGGCGGCATCATCACCCATCAGATCGTACATAATTGTTGCGGTGCAGGCCAACGGGCGGATCGTGATATCAATTGGACCCTTTGTTTCCAAACCACCCACCAATTTATGGTGATCAATAATGGCCTGAATATCCGCATCATTGATACCATCGGGCAATTCAGCGGGGTTATTCGTATCAACGATCACAACAGGTGCGCCGGCATCCACACCGTCAATGATTTCTGGCTTATCAAGGTTCCAACGCTTTAGGACGAATGCAGCCTCAGTGTTTGGTTCACCCAACAGTTTTGGTGCGGCTGCGATGCCTTTTACCTCGTTCAAATACCATGACCAAACAATAGGTGAACCAGTTGAATCTGTGTCCGGGGATTTGTGGCCAAAAATTTGTAGTGTCATTGCAGTCGTCCTTTGCAAAATCATCTTTTGCGCGCCTTATACGCGGCGTTCAGATGATTGTCACCTAGTCAGAGGCGCGCAGGAACACGGGTTTTTCGGGCGATGACATTTCAGGCTGATAGGCATATCCACCCACCGTGAAATCACAAAGCGCATCCACCGTTTTGATACGGTTTTCCACAATATAACGGGCCATCGATCCGCGCGCGCGTTTTGCATAAAAACTGACGATGCGCGGGCCTTTTTCATGTTCCTCATAAAATTGCGGCGTGACTACGCGCAATGACAGTTTTTTCAAATCAACTGCCCCAAAATATTCTTGGGACGCACAATTAACCAAAATATCTGATCCCGCTGCCTCTGCGTCTTGGTTCAGCTCGGTTGCGATCCGATCACCCCAATATTCATAGAGTGAGGATTTGCGTCCCACTTTCAAACGGCTACCCATTTCCAAACGATAAGGTTCAATTTCGTCCAACGGGCGCAACAAACCATAAAGCCCCGACAAAATACGCAAATGATCCTGAGCCCAGCGCAACGCATCCTCATCAATAGTTGCCGCCTCAAATCCCTGATAGGTGTCTCCAGCAAATGCAAAAACTGCGGCTTTCTTTTCTTGTTCACCAAATTCAGAAAACCGTGTTTTGTTCAACTTGGCCAATGGTTCGGACAAATGCATCAAATCCCGCAATCCTTGGATTGTCAGACGTCCTGCGGCCTTGGCCAGTTTTGTGGCGTCCTCGGGAAAACGCGGCTGCGTGACCGTCAAATCCGTTAAGGGCGACATATCGAGTTTTTTGGCAGGCGAGACGACTACAAGCATTTGAACATCCTTTCGTATCCCTGATTTAGAGTGATGTAGGGCGCTATTCAACATACTTTGCAAAAGCGGTTGTTAGAGCCGAATATTCAATGCGCGGCAATGACCTCCAAAAACGCCGATCCAAACCGTTCCGCACGTCGATCGCCCAAGATACGGTTCATCGAAACAGCATCCCGCGGCTTTAGTTCAGCAATCTTTGCAAGGAGTGATGCAGAACAACTCATTGGTTTTTCAGTGCCGCATTCGCCCCGCATCAGATCCGCCTGCACCT
>CAXACF010000118.1:0-5950 GCA_963967125.1 uncultured Rhodobacterales bacterium
ATCTCTTTATAAAAATATAGAACCTAAAAAAGTAAAAGGAGTGTTTTAATGGGCTGGGCCGTCAAATCTTGGGTAAACCCGCCGATATGGACGAGGCGCGCGCGTTTTTGCAAAAAATGTCAGGTCGTCGCCATCGCGTTATCACATCCGTTGCTGTGAAAAAGGCGGACACGATCTGGCAAAAGGATTGCGTTAGTATCGTCAAGATGAAGGTGCTAAGCGCCGCAGAGATGGATGCCTACCTATCTACGGGCGATTGGAAGGGCAAGGCAGGCGGATACGGTATCCAAGGTCCTGCTGGGGCGTTTGTGCCATGGATCAGCGGATCGTATTCCGCAATCATGGGCCTGCCTGTGGCGGAAACCTATGCGCTGTTGAACGCCGCTGGCATTTCAACATTTGGAGGGAAACGATGAAAGGACGTCAAATCCTTCTGGATCATATGAATGACCGTCAGGCGGCAGCACTTGTCGAAGATGGCAAGCTGCAGGATTTGTTTTTGGAAACGGATTTACCTGCGCCAGGTACAATTTACCGCGCTGTTGCGGACCGACCTGTAAAGGGGCAGGGGGGCATGTTTTTGAAAACCCCAGATGGCCCCGCGTTTTTGCGTCAGGTCAAGGGCCTAGCACCGGGTCAAACCCTATTGGTGCAAGTCAGCGGTTTTGCAGAAGCAGGCAAGGCTATTCCAGTGACGTCAAAGCTCTTGTTCAAAAGCCGATATGTGATTGTGACGCCAGATGCGCCTGGGTTGAACATATCCCGCAGTATCAAGGATGATGATCGCCGTGATGCCCTGCTACAAATTATCCGTGAAGGGTTGGACCCGTTTGAATACGGTATGATCCTGCGGTCCAGCTGTGCTGATGCAGACGATGAAGACATTTTGGACGATGCGCAAAATATGCTGGGTCTTGCCAGCGCTGTTATGGCTGATCAGGATGGGGCACCAGAATTGCTGGTTGAGGCGGATAACCCCCACACACTTGGCTGGCGTGAGTGGACAGCCCCCGCTGATGTCGTGACCGAGGCAGGGTGTTTTGAAACGCATGGCGTTTTGGACATGATCGAGGATCTGAAATCCCCCGCCGTGCGCATTGATGGCGGGCATTATTACGTTGAACCCACACGCGCTTTTGTAACGGTTGATGTGAATACAGGCAAAGATACCTCGCCCGCTGCGGGTATTAAGGCGAACATCGCCATGGCCCGCGATTTACCGCGCCAATTGCGGTTACGTGGCTTGGGCGGCCAGATCGTGATTGATCCAGCCCCAATGCCCAAGAAAGACCGCAAGACAGTAGAAAGCGCCCTAAAGGCCGCGCTACGCAAAGATTCTGTGGAAACGAATTTTGTTGGTTGGACAACCATGGGCCTGATCGAGCTGCAACGCGCAAGGGTGCGTGTTCCGTTTTAGAAATTGGAAAACGACAAGAATATCAGGTTCGCAATTTGCTCTCATACTAGAAGGTGAACCGATATAAAGGGCCGCCCCGATATTTATAGTGGTTTAGGCGTGCAGTATTGATTTCATTTAGTTGTACGCAGCCACAATAAATTTATTAGGATTAGGATCCCGATTAAGGCTCCGTAATTGTTTATGCGGCTCAATTGCGATATTTCAAATCCAACATAGGCAAACTTAAGGAGCCACCCTCCCAACAAGATTAACACGGCAATTGTTTGAAACGTTTCGGAAAGTACGATTCGTTTCATCGATTTTCGGTCCTTTCAAAGCTGTGCCCCCTGAGAGAAAGAACACTTAAAGGTTAATAATTGGTTGTGTTGATACTCTTCGACGCCAGTAAGCTAAGTTTAACTCCCACAGGCTCGTAAATTTCCCATCAGCGCATTTTGAAATGAGTAACATTCAATGGGTATTTGTAAGCTGCGATTTTTGCATAGGCTTTTTTTGGACTGTAAGTACCCATTTTTTTGAGTTATTTTTACTCGCCAAAACATCGCCCGAGAATTTTACTAGATTGCCACAAAATCCTCGAATATCGCGCCCTGAACCAGTGGAACAGAATTGGAACGCCAACATTGAACATCGCCACGCAATATTCAGTGCGTGGCGATAGGTATAACTGGGTATAACTGCTTAACGCTCAGTAAGCGGAATTAAGACACGTCTTTCCAGTTCACTTCACGTTGGTCTTCGCCCAGACGACCGCGACGGACGTATAGGCGGTTTAGCGCGTTGAGGTAGGCTTTGGCACTTGCCACAACCGTATCTGTGTCTGCCGATTGGCCCGTGGCGATATTGCCGTCCTCTTCCATGCGGACGCTGACGGTGGCTTGGGCGTCTGTGCCTTCGGTCACGGCGTGCACTTGGTACAACTGCAAACGGGCTTTGTGTCCGTAAAGCGCCTTTACCGCGTTGAAAGTTGCGTCAACGGGTCCGTCGCCTGTGGCGGTTGTGGATACTTCTTCCCCGCCGATGACCAATGTCATTTCTGCGGTTTGTGGTTCACCCGTTCCGCAGACCACGCGCAGTGATTTCAACGTAATGTGATCATTTTCCGCATCTTCGCCCGCACGCATCAATGCAATTAGGTCTTCGTCATAGACCTCTTTCTTGCGATCTGCCAATTCCTTGAAACGGACAAACACGTCTTTCAACTGATTGTCGGCCAACACATATCCCAAATCTTCCAATTTAGAGCGTAGGGCCGCGCGGCCAGAGTGTTTGCCCATAACCAAGTTTGTCTCAGACAGGCCGACATCCTCAGGTCGCATAATTTCAAAGGTTTCAGCGTTTTTCAGCATGCCATCTTGGTGAATGCCGCTTTCGTGGGCAAATGCGTTTTTACCAACGATTGCCTTGTTAAACTGCACGGGGAAACCCGAAACCGATGCAACGCGGCGTGAGATGTTCATGATCTTGGTCGTGTCGATGCCTGTGAAATATGGCATGATATCGCCGCGCACTTTCAATGCCATGACGACTTCTTCTAACGCTGTGTTACCCGCGCGTTCACCAAGCCCGTTGATAGTACATTCGATTTGACGTGCACCACCTTCGACGGCCGCCAATGAGTTGGCCGTCGCCATCCCAAGGTCATTGTGACAATGCGTGGCAAAGATGATGTCATCCGCACCTGGAACCTTTTCAATCAACATGCGGATCAAATCGGCGCTTTCAACGGGGGCCGTGTATCCCACTGTATCAGGAATGTTGATTGTGGTTGCGCCCGCCTTGATCGCGATTTCAACAACACGGCACAGATAATCATGTTCAGTGCGTGTGGCATCCATTGGGGACCATTGGATATTGTCACACAAGTTGCGCGCATGCGTCACTGTTTCGTGAATACGCTCTGCCATTTGATCCTGATCCAGATTTGGGATCGCACGGTGAAGTGGTGATGTACCGATAAACGTGTGGATGCGTGGACGTTCCGAATTGCGCACGGCCTCCCAACAGCGGTCGATATCGCCGAAATTTGCACGCGCTAGGCCGCAAATAACAGAATTCTTACTGCGCTGTGCGATTTCGGATACTGCGCGGAAATCGCCCTCTGACGCGATGGGAAAACCGGCCTCGATAATATCAACACCCATGTCATCCAAAAGCTCGGCAATCTCAAGCTTTTCGTCATGCGTCATTGTTGCGCCTGGGGATTGTTCGCCGTCGCGCAACGTCGTGTCAAAGATCACCACGCGGTCTTTGTTGTCGGATTGTGTCATCTGAGTTCTCTTTTTCTATGTCTACTAAGCGGTGTCATGTCGGTGCGCTCTGCTGTCTCCTCTGAGCGGACGCACCGGATATGGCACGCTCAGAGGCTGCTTAGTAGGAGGCCGAGCGCCAGTGGGCCCAATAGGGTTTGACGCGGTGATATGGCACTAGAATTCAACATGAGTGCGACTATAGCCAAGAAATTCGAAATGAAAAGAGATGGAATTCACAAAAATATTACGCTTCGCGGGCGGCGCGGCGCAGTTTAAACGCGCGGCGAAATCGGGGAACGCGATGTTCCTTGCCGCGTTCGGTAAGATATTCTTCGATGTTGCGACGATAGACCAAAACATTTTTACGATCACGATTGCGTTGGTAAAATTCCGATTGTGTCAGCGTGCCTTTGATGGCGCCCGACATAATCAGTTTCAATTGATCCATGCGGCGCAAAACCATTGCGGATTTGTGACCTAGGCCGATCGCCTTCAGGGGCACAAGGTTTGGGTGCTGAATACGCTCAATATGCATTCGATCTTGTTCGATATAGGGATCGTAGACAGCATAAATTTTGCCAACTTGATCCAAGTGCTGCGTTACATCTGAATAGGGCAGGCTCCAATCCTGTTTCATACCCTTCCAAAATCTTCGATCCCACGGTGCGATTGATTGATTCAGTGTTGTTTGTGGGCTAAACGCCACGACGGTTGAACCAGGCGCAAGATGTGCAAAAGCAAGCGCACCAAACGCCCCCATCGACGTGCCAGCAAGCGCAACGTTTGCGTAATGGCGAAACAATCCCTCGGCCTTTAGGTTCGATAGATAATCAATCAGCCGTTGATCACGAAACCATGTTGGACCACCTGCAAAAATGCCTAGATGGCTCCAACCATTATCGCCAATGAACTTTGTGGCCCAGGCATCGCGGGCGTAATGACGCCCACCTGCCTCGGCAAGGTTGTCAAATGTGATGACCAATTGATTTGGATCACGCTCAATATAATTGACCGCGTGGTTCCCCAGTTTACGGTAAAACCCGTCAAATTCGCCTTGGGGAAAGATATCTTTGTACCACAGGGGTACGCCCATTAATGGATCATCACTCATACTATTACCGTTTGTGGATTACGGCCACTTGGTCTCGCTTTTTCTTATCAAACTGGGCTTGGAACACAAAGCATCCAGAAATGTGGGGGGCCAATGCGTTTAATTCGGCCTCAACCTCTTTGTCCACATGCGAAAACTGCTGCGTTTTTGAATAACCACCAAAAAGCTCGGCTGTTTTTGTGATGCCCTCTTTTTCCATCATGCTGGGCTGCCAACGCAAATCCTCGATGATGTAGAGGCCGCCTGATTTCAATTTTGGGAACAATTCCAAAAATGCGTTTTGCTGATGATGCGATGCGTGTGATGCATCATCCAGAATGATGTCCATTTCAGGCAGGTCGCCTGTCGCCATTTCGATGTTATCACGCGTGTCCATATCACACCGTACAAAGGTAAAGCGGTCATCTTTGTACCATGAGAAATCCGAGATATCCAAACCGTGAATGTGAGATTTCGGGAAGTATTCCAGCCACATTTTGATGGATGGCAAATCGGTTGTCACACGATCCTTGTCCACACCGTGTTCTGGACCACCGATGAACAACCCCATTTCAAGGAAATTCAATTTCCTTTCGCGCAGGTGCTCGAACAACATGTGATACAGTTCGGTATAACGGTGTTTGGTTGATCCTTTGTCTGAACCGTATTTATCCGCCAGTTGTGTCAAATTCACGCGATCCGAGGACACTGCCACACTGGTTGCCGCAACTTTTGCGGGTGCAGACGGTAAGGGTTGTTGTTCAGGCTTCTTTTTTACGGGAATGGGTGACGCGTCTGGGTCAATGCCATGTTTCACCAAAAGTTTTCCCAAAACTGATTTTGGATGGGGTTTTCCGCCTTCTTTTTCGACCAGACGCGCGCGCATGCGACGGCCATAAAGGTGAATTGAATATGTGTTGTCCGTAATAATACCTGTCGTATCGAAATTGCGTTTCAACATTTTACGACGATCTTTGTAGAGGAACGGGTAAAGCCCCTCTTGCGGCAAGGCATACTTCGCCTCTCCTGTCTTGTGCAGGAAATGGGTGACCGCATGCGGCCCCCAAACGCCCCATGGCTGTTCACTGGCATGAACGGGATTGCCCGCATCACGTTTTTCTTCCAACTCGCGCGACCATGTTTCAAAACCCAAGCCATTGACGAAAATGATATCTGCATCTGCAACAG
>CAXACF010000119.1:0-5934 GCA_963967125.1 uncultured Rhodobacterales bacterium
ATTTATAATAGGCAACTGGATCGGCACCAATCATCGTTTCAGGCAGTGGCGCGGGTTGGGCAAGGAAAAACCAATGGTAATAGGCATGCGCCACCTCTGCGGTCAAATCATCCAACAATAGATGCGTTGGAACAATATCCATGACAGTGATGCTTTTGATCCGCTGGGGGATGTCCAGCGCCATGCGATGCGCGGTGCGGCCGCCACGATCGTGTCCCACAAGATGAAACCGATCAATCCCAAGATGATCCATCAGTGCAATCGGATCCCGCGCCATTTCCCGAAACGAATACGCCGCCACATCCGCAGGTTTGTGCGAGGCGCCATAGCCGCGCAGATCAGGACAGATTACGCGATACCCCTGCGCCAACAGGGGCGCAATATAGCCCCACATCGCATGCGTTTGCGGAAATCCGTGCAATAACAACACGGCATCCCCCGTCCCGCCCATGCGATAATGAATGCGCCCCGTGGGCAAATCCACATCCTGCGATATAAATCCGTTAAACATTGATCACCTGCCGTTTTTCAATTTTCACGCACTATCGCGCCAATCTTGGGGCCAAATCAACTTTTTTCAAAAAGTAACCTTGAAGTTACATTGTGGAATCCGCTATATGTAACCCATAGGTTACTAAATTAGGGAATTTCATTATGCTTACCTCAGACTCACTTTCTACATTTCGTCGTATTATGTTTGCGATTACGGGATTGACCTGCCTTGCCTATGCGGCACTGGCACTGTTGCAGATGCGCCCTGATCCCTTTCCGTTTTGGATCCCCGGCATTCTGGGACTTATCAGTGCGGCCCTAATCTTTGCCCTGGCGGCGGCTGCGGGGCGCAAGAATGCACAACAGGCTTTTGATGAAAGTTACATCATGGACAAACGCCGCGCCGAGGCGCATGCGTTTTGGATTGCATTGATGTTGTACCCAATATTTGGGATCTTGATGGCCACGGGCACAGTTGCCCTGCCCACGGCATTTGCGGCGATGGGGACCCTTACGGGGGCGGCCTATCTGTTGCTGTTCACCTATTATGATGCGATGGGTCGCGAATGAAACTGATCGTCCACGTCACCGAAATTAGAAAAGCCAAAGGCCTGACCCAAGCGGATCTGGCCAAATTGGCAAATGTATCGCGCAAAACCATCAACACGATCGAAAACAACGTCTTTGTCCCTTCGACCATTTTGGCGCTGACCTTGGCCAAGGTTTTGGACGTATCGGTGCATGACTTATTTGAATTGCCTGATGAGTGACTGCGCGCTCTTGCGTCGCGTCAAGATCTGAGATCGCAAACCATCAAGAAAAATTTCTAACTGTGCAACGGTAAACAATTGGAAGATCACAGAGACGTCTTGAATTTGCTTGCAATATATGTCTGTGGTAGTTTGGGGACATTAAGCTTTTTAGTATAGAGTAATTTATGAGTTTTCGCCCCGATATCCGATCCATCAACGATGGTACAGAATTGCGCAGATGGTATTGGCGAAAAGCGGAATTGGTAGACCGCGCTCGCGAGCTCAACTTGAAAACCATGGCGTCAAAATTTGAATTGCTTGATTGCATCGCTCACTTTCTGGATACAGGCACGGCAATCGAACAACCGCAAAAACGAAAAAACATAAAATCAAAATTCAATTGGCATACTGACGTGTTGACGCCCGAAACGATCATCAGCGATAGCTATAAAAACACGCAAAACGTAAGACGTTTTTTCAAATCGCAACTTGGCGATGGATTTAAATTCAACATCCAGTTTATGGAATGGATGCGCGAGAACACTGGGGCAACACTGAGCGATGCATGCACCGCTTACCAAGAAATTGTGAACAAGATGAAAACGCCAGGATTTCAGACATCCATTAAAGATCACAATCAATTCAACCAATATACACGCGATTTATTGTCTGATAACCCCAATTTGGGCATGGCAGACGTACGCAGGATTTGGGCCGCGAAAATTGCGCGCCCTTCGCCGAATGGGCGACACACTTACCACCTCGATGATTTGAAATTGATTGAAGACTACGACCACCCTCGCCGCACCGATAGCCGTGACAACAACCCATCGGGATAAAGCGCGATCCCCCGATCCGATAGTGTGAACGGATCAAACCAACGGGCAATACATGTGTCGCATTTATCCTCTTGAAATTCTCGGATCAGCGCGTCTTGCCACGTTTCTCCGAATTCGACTGTTCCTCCAAGTGGGCGAACACTCTTAAGTGTTCCATCGTCCCGATTGACCTCGCTTGCCAGCAAACGGCCATCCCGCCAATGCAGGCCCAGTGCTTTTACGCGAATGGTGGAGGATGGCCGCCATGGTGTCATGGGTTTTCAATTCTACTTTACGTTAATTCTACGCAAACTGCGCCACGCAATCAGAACGCTTTGGCAGGATCGGCTGGGGCCCTGCCCTAGGCTGCCAGTTTGTCCAAAATGCGGGCCCAGCTGCGGATGCCTTTGTGGAAACTTTCCATGTCGTATTTTTCGTTCGGGCTGTGCAACTGGTCATCATCTTTACCAAATCCGATTAACAGCGGGTCGCGTCCCGTGATCTCTTGGAAATATCCCGCGATTGGGATCGACCCACCACACCCAATAAAGGCCGCAGGGATATCCCATTCTTCGGATAATGCATGACGCGTTGCTTCGAATTCTGGGGCATCGATTGACATTTGCGATGCAGGTCCCGTTCTGTGTTCCAGGAATTCAACCTGACAATCGGCGGGCACCATGGCGCGCACCATGGCGCGAAAATCTTCGCGGATTTTAAAGGGGTCTTGTTCCCCCACCAAACGGAAGGACACCTTGGCCGCGGCATAGCTGGGTAGAACGGTTTTAAACCCTTCGCCTGTATACCCGCTGGTCATGCCATTGATTTCGCAAGTTGGGCGCGACCATATCATTTCAAGCGCGCTGCGCCCTACCTCACCCGCGGGATCGGCCAAACCCACATCCCCCAAGAAAGCCGCATGATCAAAATTCAGATCACGCCACTGATCGGCCACTGCATCGGGCAATTCATGCACGCCGTCATAGAAATTTGGCACCGTGATGCGCCCCTGATCATCATGCAGACTGGCCAAAATTTTTGACAGAACCCGCGCGGGGTTCATCGCCGCACCGCCATACATGCCCGAATGCAAATCTTTGTTCGGGCCCGTGATCTTAATCTCTTCTCCCAACAGACCGCGCAGCATGGTCACGATGGCGGGTGTTTTGCTTTCAAATAACCCTGTGTCACAGATCAACACGATATCGGATGTCAGCTCGGCTGCGTTTTCTTTCATAAAGGGGATCAAACTGGGTGATCCGCTTTCTTCTTCGCCTTCGAAGAAAAAGGTGATTTTACAGGGCAATGTGCCATTCACCGCTTTCCACGCGCGGCAGGCCTCGACAAAGGTCATCAATTGCCCCTTATCGTCGGACGATCCACGCCCGCGGATCACGGGACCCTTGGGCGTTTGTTCAACGGCAGGATCAAACGGATCGCGATTCCACAGTTCAATGGGATCAACAGGTTGCACATCATAATGTCCGTAAAACAGGATATGTGGCCCCGTCCCATCGACATGCCCAACCACCATTGGGTGACCCGGTGTTTGACGTTTTGTTGCAACCGCCCCGAGCGACTCCAGATCTAGTACCAACCAATCTGCTGCCTTTTGACAGTCATCGGCATAGGCAGGGTCGGTGGAAATGGAGCGTATCCGCAACAAATCGATCAAGCGATCCGTGGATTTTTCTATATCTGCGTCAATACGCGCCAACACCGAATCTAGCGACATTCGAATCTCCTGTTATGTATCTGTAAAAGAAAGGCTAGCATCGGATGGCAATTCAACCAACGCGGATTATCATTTCGCTACGTTAGCTGCAAAAAACCTTTGACCCATAATAAAATATGAATATGTTATGGGGAACTGATGAACAAGGACGATTGAATGGACTATACCGCGCATCTTGACGGAGCCCTCTCCCGCCTTCACGAAGAAGGCCGCTATCGCACGTTCATCGATATCGAACGCGAAAAGGGCAATTTCCCGCACGCGATGTGGAATTGCCCCGATGGCAGCAAAAAGCCAATCGTTGTGTGGTGTGGCAATGACTATCTGGGGATGGGCCAACATCCTGTTGTTCTAAATGCCATGCATGAGGCCGTTGACGCCACGGGCGCGGGATCAGGCGGGACACGCAATATCTCAGGCACAACCGTGTATCACAAACGGCTTGAGGCCGAATTGGCCGATCTGCACGGCAAGGAAGCGGCGCTGTTGTTCACCTCTGCGTATATCGCAAATGACGCAACCCTTTCGACCTTGCCAAAATTGTTCCCGGGATTGATCATTTATTCGGACGAATTGAATCACGCATCCATGATCGAGGGTGTGCGCCGCAATGGCGGGGCCAAGCGTGTGTTCCGCCACAATGATGTTGCGCATCTGCGCGAATTGTTGGCGGCGGATGATCCCAAGGCGCCGAAATTGATTGCCTTCGAATCTGTCTATTCGATGGACGGGGATTTCGGCCCGATTGAGGCGATTTGTGATCTGGCTGATGAATTCAACGCCCTAACCTATATTGATGAAGTCCACGCAGTTGGCATGTACGGACCGCGCGGTGGTGGCGTGACAGAGCGGGACAACCTTGCGCATCGCATTGATATCATTAACGGAACATTGGCCAAGGCCTATGGCGTGATGGGTGGTTATATCGCGGCCAGCGAAAAAATGTGTGACGCTGTGCGCTCTTATGCGCCGGGGTTTATTTTCACCACATCATTGCCCCCTGCGGTTGCGGCGGGCGCTGCGGCATCGGTAGCGCACTTGAAAACCGATCAAACCCTGCGCGATCAACATCAGCTGCAAGCGAAAATCCTGAAAATGCGCCTAAAGGGCATGGGTCTGCCGATCATTGATCATGGTAGCCATATTGTGCCTGTGATTGTGGGCAATCCTGTGCATACGAAAAAGCTGTCTGACATGCTGCTGAGCGAGCACGGAATTTACGTCCAACCGATCAATTTCCCGACTGTCCCGCGTGGGACAGAGCGGCTGCGGTTTACACCGTCGCCTGTGCATGGACCCAAAGAAATTGATGCCCTTGTCAAGGCGATGGACGCACTGTGGTCCCACTGTGCGCTAAATCGTGCCGAAATAAGCGCATAACCCTAACAAAAGTGCACATTCTGTAACTTTGTGTTATTACAACTCAAGGTGTTACGCATCGATTCGGCGGAATCATGCTTGGGGATGCAACGCTAGGGGCGTGATGAAATGGCAGGGACGGATCTGACCCCAGAAGGTCGGGACGAAATGAGCAGACCAAAAGGCTTTGACGACTATGAAGTGCGTCTGGGCGATCTGCTGCGCGGTGAACGCGCGACCCTGGGTAAATCTTTGATGGATGTTCAACGCGAACTGCGCATCAATGCGACCTATATTTCCGCGATTGAAAACTGTGATTATGGCGCCTTTGAAACGCCCAGTTTTGTGTCGGGTTTTGTACGATCCTATGCACGATATTTGAAGTTGGATCAGGAACAAGTCTATCGCCAGTTCTGTGAAGAAAGCGGGTTCGTACCCTCGCACGGATTGGCGGATGAGGCCTCGACCCTGCGTAATGGCAAGGCGGTTCCTGTCGCTGGTCCGATGATCAGCGATATGGATGACGCGATCTTTTCCAAATCCCCCTCTGCGATTGTGCCAAATAAGAAATCATGGACCGATCAGTTTGAGGCAGCGGCCGTTGGATCAATTGCGGTTTTGTGCCTATTGGTTGCGGGCCTAGGCTACGGGGCATGGTCCGTATTTCAAGAAATCCAAAAGGTGCAGGTCGTTCCATCGGAAAACACGCCCATCGTATTGTCAGAATTCAACGGTGCCGCCGAGGGTGAGGAAACCACTGATATTGTTGGCCTTTCCC